>JANYFP010000388.1 GCA_025362555.1 Verrucomicrobiota bacterium | reverse complement strand
AGCACGCGGGTACCGACCAATTGGATCAGGTAGGCATTGAGATAACCGGCTACACCGCGGATCGTGAACATCGCCGGGATCCAGAGCGCGACGGCGACTAATTCCCAAGTGCTGAGGGGCGCCGCGTCCTTGGCAAAGATGACGGGGAAAACTTTCTTCACCATCAATGGCAGACCCGCGCCGGAAGCTACGCCGGCAATCACCCCGCACACGATGGCCACAATCAACAGAGTGCGATGCGGACGCAGGTAGCTGAAATAGGGGCGGAATCGACTCATGTTCATGGATGGGCCGAACTGCTAATCTTTCGCGGCCCGCACGTCGAGCGCATCCCGCAAACCGTCGCCGAGAAAATTGAGCGAGAACAGGGTCAGGGAAAAAATTCCGCCCGGGAAAATCAGCAGCCACGGAAATTCTTCCATCTTCTCCGCACCGTCCTTGATCAGCGTGCCCCACGAGCTCATCGGCGGCTGCACGCCGAGACCGAGAAAACTGAGGAACGCCTCGAGCAACATGACCGCAGGAATCGTGAGCGTGGTGTACACGATAATCGGGCCGAGGGCGTTGGGCAGCAGGTGCCGGAAAAGAATTCGCGTGTTGCTCAGGCCCAGGGATCGCGCGGCTTCGATGAACTCCATTTTCTTTAACGTCATGATCTGGCCGCGGACGATGCGCGCCATGGTCAGCCACTCGACGGCGCCAATCGCGACGAAAAGCAAAATGATGTTCCGCCCCAAAAACACCATGAGCAAAATGACAAAAATAGTGAAGGGTAGCGCGTAAATGACATCAACCAATCGCATCATCACCGCGTCGGTCTTGCCCCCGATGTAGCCGGAGACCGCGCCGTAAACGACCCCAATGGTCAGCGCCACAAACGTGGCGCAGAGACCGACGCCGAGCGAAATTCGGCCGCCGTAAAGCAGGCGTACGAGCAGGTCGCGGCCGAGAGTATCGGTGCCAAGCCAGTGAGTGGCGGATGGGGCAGTCGCGCCGAGATCGAGGTTTTGCTCCTGATAGGAAAAGTGGGAAAACCACGGACCGACGACACACAGAATACTCAGCGTGATCAGCAGGATGCCGCCAGCGACGGCCAAGCGGTTTTTCTGGAGCCGCCGCCACGCATTATACCACGGGGATAAGCCCTTTTCGCCGGCGATCGGGACGATCGGCGGAGCGGTCATTTGTGGAGGATAGGTGCTCATTCGAATTTTAATTTCGGGTTGAGCCACACCAGGGCAATGTCCGCCATGAGGTTGAGCAACACGATCAGGGTCGCGTACAAAATCACCGTGCCCAGCACGAGCGTGTAATCGCGATTGAAGGCACTGTTCACGAACTCGCGACCGAGGCCGGGGATTTGAAAAATAGTTTCGATGACGAACGAACCGGTCAGAATTCCAGCGATCGCGGGCCCGAGAAAAGAGACGACGGGCAGCAGTCCGCCGCGCAACGCGTGGCGCAGGACAATGCGTGTTTCTGAAGCGCCCTTCGCTCGCGCGGTGCGGATATAATCCTGGTTGAGTACTTCCAGCATTCCGCCGCGAGTGAGTCGCATGATGTACGCGGAATAGACAAATCCCAGCGTGAGCGACGGCAAGATGCGGTCGGACCAGCCGTACCAGCCGGAGGCATTGACCCAGCCGAGGTGAATGGCGAAATAAAGCACGAGCAGCGGCCCCATCACGAAGGTCGGCACACAGATGCCCAGCATGCCGATCGAGCTCGCGAGATAATCCAGCCACGTGTTGCGGCGCACGGCGGCGAGGATGCCCAAGGGCAGGCCTACGATGAGTGCAACCGCGAGTGAAAGTGAACCGAGTTCAAGCGACACCGGCAGCTTTTCCGCGATGATTTCGTTGACCGTGCGGTTGGAATATTTGAACGATGGGCCAAAGTCACCGTGCGCGATTTTTCCGAGGTAGGTGAGGTATTGGTGCCAGAGCGACTGATCGAGTCCGTAGTGGGCTTCGAGGTTTTTGAGGATTTCCGGCGCGATCGCTTTTTCCGTGGTGAACGGTCCGCCGGGTACGAAGCGCACCATGAAAAACGTCGCCGTGATAATCACGAAGAGGACAGGAATGACCTGCAACAGACGGCGGAAAATGAAGCGAACCATGGAGGTGCGCAGAATCAAGAATACCCCGGCCGGAATCGAGAAGGAAAATTCCGGGTGACCTAGTACTTCGGGGTTGCGGCGAGGCTGCTGCGGATGGCTTCGAGGAGTTCGGCGGTGGCGAAAGGCTTGTTGAGGACGCAATCCACGTGGGCGGCGGCGATTTGCTCCAAATCATCGGAGCCGAGCCGGCCGCTGGCGATCATGATGCGACCGCGATAACGGCCGCTGGCGCGCACGCGTTGGGCGAGTTCGATGCCGTCGAGTCCTGGCATGTTAACATCAAGCAAGAGCAAATCGTACGCGTCGAAGCTGGCTTGCAAATGGTCCCAGGCAAACGCTCCGTCCGTGAGGTGAGTGACCGTGTGCCCGGCCCGCTTGAGCGAGGCGATGACGGCGCCGGCGACCATGGCATCGTCCTCGGCGAGAAAAATACGGGCGGCACCGGTTTCCAAGTGGGCCGGTTTTTCAGCGGCCGCCAGGCTGGCCGTTTTCGGGAGCATCGGCAGATAAATGTGAAAGGCCGTGCCTTGGCCGGGGATGGATTCGACTTCGATGCGGCCGCTGACTTCCGTCACCATGTGCCAGACGGTGGCGAGCCCGAGTCCGGTGCCTTTGCCGACATCCTTGGTGGTGAAAAACGGTTCAAAAATCCGTTCGCGCACTTCGGGTGCCATGCCCATGCCGTTGTCGCGGATCGTCAGTCGTTGCCAGCCGCGGATTTGTCGTTTCGACGGGGTGCCGTCGAGATGCCCGATGGCATCGGCGGGGAGAAGTTTGGCTTCGACGCGGATGACGGGAGTCCATTCACCGCGCTGACCTGCAAGTTTTTCGAGGAGGGTGTCACGGGCGTTGATGACCAGATTGAGAATGATCTGGTTCAGATCGGTCGCACTGAGGAAAATCGGCGGGAGGTCGGTGGGGACGGCCTGTTCCCAGAGAATCCGGCGATCCATGGTGAGCCGGAGCAGAGAAAAACAATTGGTGACGATCGCACCCAGATGGATTTCTTCGATGTGGTGGTCGGTTTTGCGGCCGAAGGTGAGCAGTCGTTGTGTGAGCTCGGCGGAGCGCTTCACCGCTTCGGAGATCAGCCGGGTTTCCTCAATCAGGGCGGAATCGTGCGCCCAGTCCATCTGGATCTGGCCAACTTTGAGCATGATCGGCGTCAGCAGATTATTGAATTCATGCGCGATGCCGCCCACG
>JANYFP010000387.1 GCA_025362555.1 Verrucomicrobiota bacterium | reverse complement strand
AAGGGAACTTCGACCAGAAACCAATCCAGAGGAGGTGACCGCTAATGAGTTTCGTCGATAGGCGAAACTTTAGAATACCCCTTCGACTCATCGTCTTCGAGATGGGTTCCGGGGAGTCTGCTGATAGCTGACTGGTGTGTTTCTGCCTGCGATTAGCAGGCTTCAGAAGCCCATGGGCGGAGACGACCGGCCTTCGCCGAGGCTTCGGCTGGCAGGTTAGGCGAAGCCGCACGTTCAAAGATTCATCCCTTGATGAATTTAATGAGCGGTTAGAACCTCTGGGTTTTGATTCTGTTTTGTAAGTTTACCCACTGGAAGTAGCGAGGAACCAGGTAGGTTTTATACACGACGTCCGAAGTTCTTCATTCGGTAAAGTAGCGGCAGGCGTCACTGCCTGCCGAGCGAGGGAGTGTCACAACGGCAGGCACAGAGGCCTGCCGCTACGCACTGACTTTTGTCACTGCGTTCAGCATCCATGTTCAATGCTGGGCGGACGTCAGTTGAGGTTTAAAACAACCCTTGGCTAAGGCTTGTTTTTACGCGTTAACTTCCCACCATGCGTTTCATGCGTAGCAGTATTTTCCGATCCTGCGGCCTGTTGGCCGTGTTGACCTCCGCGGCTTTGGCTCAGACGAGTTCGAATGATCCGCGTCAGGAGCTTTTCAATCTGCGTGAAGATGTGCGCTTGCTGACTCAGCGGGTGGGGGAAATGTCCCTGACGGTTGAGCAACTCAACCGCGACAATTCCTCGCTGCAGGCCAAGGCCAGCCAGAGTTTTGTCACGTTGGAGCAGTTGAATAGTGCCATCGCGACGATCAATCGCACGACTCAAGCGGCGTTGACCGATCAGAAGCGCGAAACGCTTGAGCAAGTGAGTGCGCGCATAGAGAAACTCGCGAAGCAGACGCAGGCGGCGATCGATGCCGTGGCGAAGAGCCAGGCCACGCGCCCGGCCGTACAGACAAGTTTCAGCGAGGAATTCCCGAAGGAAGGGATTAATTACACGGTACAGACCGGCGACACGCTTTCGGGTATCGCAAAAAAGAACGGCGCGAAATTATCGGACATTCGCAACGCCAACAAGATTACCGATGATTCTAAAGTTCGTGTCGGGCAGACCCTCTTCATTCCGCAGAGCAAATAATATGGCTAAACCTTCGCAATCCCGTCTGGGCCGTGGCCTCGGCGCTCTTATCACCAGTGGCACCACCGCGCCAAAACCCGCCAGCGCTCCGGTGGGAGCCAATGTCAAAACTGTGTCTGGAGCGGGCGCGCCGCCGCCGCCGGTCGAGGGCCTGGCCGGGTATCGCGAGATCGCGATCCATCAGATTGAACCCAATCCGTATCAACCGCGCAAAGAGTTCGCGGCGGAGGCGTTGACCGATCTCGTGGAGAGCATTCGGGCCGAAGGCTTGCTGCAGCCGATCGTGGTGCGGCCTGTCGGTGATAAATTTCAACTGATCGCGGGCGAGCGGCGTTGGCGCGCGTTTCAGCAGCTCAAGCTCAAGTCGATTCCGGCGCGAGTGATGACGTCCAGCGACGCGTCCTCGGCGTCACTCGCGTTGATTGAAAATTTGCAACGGGCGGATCTTAATCCGCTGGAAGAGGCGCATGGTTATGCAAGTCTCATCCGCGATTTCGATCTCACCCAGGATGCGGCGGCGCAGCGGGTCGGCAAGGGCCGGGCCAGCGTCGCGAATTCCCTGCGTTTGCTCTCCCTCGAAGCGGAATTGCAAGGTTACGTGGGCAAGGGACTGCTCAGTGTCGGTCACGCAAAAGTTTTATTGGGCGTCGAAAATTCCCCGGAGCGCCTGGTCTTGGCGCGACGCGCACTGGAGCAAGGCTTGAGCGTGCGGGCGTTGGAAGAGCTGTTGAAGAGCAACAAATCAGCGGGCGGCGCGGGCAAACACCGCAAGATGCCCGCCGCGACGGCGACGGCGTTGTCGGATATTGAGAAGCGCCTCACATCGCATCTCGGTGCGCGCACGACGCTGAAACATTCGCCGAAGCGCGGCCGCATCATCATCGAATATCAGGGCAACGAGGATTTATCGCGCGTGCTGGAGAAGATGGGCGTGACGCTGTAACGCTCGTTCGATTCACGAATCACGCAGACTGAAAGGTGGAACGCGGCCTCCGACTGATTTGGTTGCAATGCGCAACACGAGAAAACGCGGTCGGAGGCCGCGTTTCACCTTATTTAACCGTATGTTACCGGCTTCGGGGGTTGCCTGAACTGCGCATTTCTTGGCATGGGTGAGATGAGTGGCTCCGTTGGTCTTTACTGGCGGGATTTACCAGAAATCTACGGCTGTTTGGGGGAGCTCGGGGGGAATTGTAAAACTCCAGAACTTTGGTTGACAAAGGGGGGCTGACTACGTTGCTTCTCCCACCTTTATGAGCCTCGTTATTGGTATTTTAACTTTCATTCTGATCATCACTTCGCTGTTCCTCGTGCTCGTGGTGCTTATGCAGCGCGCCAAGACGGACGGCGGCATGGGCTCAGCCATGGGCGGCGGCAGCATGGAGTCTACTTTTGGTGCCGAGACGGGCAATGTGCTCAGTGGTGCCACCATCAAGGCAGCCGTCGTATTTTTCGTGCTGAGCTTTGGCCTTTATTTGGCCCACATCTATCAGCTCAAGCATCACGATGCAGGTGACGGCAAGTTGCCCACCATCACCGCTCCGGCCGCCACGACGCCAAGTCCGGCGCCACAACCCGCAACTCCTGCGCCGGTTGAGTCCGCTAAGTAAAAGCTCATCAAGCCCGGTTTTCCACCGGGCTTTGTTATTTACGCTGTTGGCGTGCGTGGTTTCGAGCGCGCGAGGGCAAGGGCCCGGGTATCGTCCGGCACCCAACTACATTACCGGCGGTTCGGTCGACCAAGCCGAAGGTGCGAAAGTTTTAAGTGAGTTTCGGCGCGCTGACCTTGCTGGCACTTATTGGCTGGGATTTGAACTCCGGGTGATGCCACGCCATGGGGCGGAAATAAAAATCAACGGACAACTGTTCGGCACCCGCACGGAGGCTGGGCCGCGTACGCGACTGATGATCGACCCACAGCGATGGCTGATCCAAAGCGGTCGCGCGCCGGCGACTTGGGTTGCGGAAAACGGGATGCCTCCGAGGGAAATGACAGCCGGGCAAACACTGGAACCGCTGGCGCAGACGGATCTGACGATCTTCGATCTGCAAATGCCGTTTTTGTATTGGTCGGATTTTATTTATGAAGGTCTGTCGCGGATTCGCGGTCGTCCGGCCCACAGTTTTGTCCTTTATCCGCCGACCGATCTCGCGACGGCCCGGCCTGGTTTGACGGGCGTACGGATCTGGGTTGATGCTCAATTTCAAAAGCTGGTGCAGGCGGAGCAGCTCGGGAGCAAGGGCGTGGTGGAAAAGACGATTTCAATTCTCGATCTGAAGAAAGTAGGGGAACAGTGGATTCCTAAAGTCATTGATTTTCGCAATAATCTGACGCGCGGAAAAACCCGGTTTACGATCACCGCGGCCGCACTGGACTTAAAGCTCCCCGCCGAAACTTTTAGCTCCGCTGGATTGGATTCGCCGCCGCCACTGATCCCGACGGAAAAAATCGAACGCTTTTAATTTTTATGCCTGATCGAATTGCCCGCCCCTTTCCCGTCACCCTTGAGGTTGAATTTCTTGATCGCCTGAGCGAACCCGTGCGCGATGGTCGCGCCAAATCAGTGAGTGCGATTATTCGCACGGCGCTCGAGCAATATGATTTTTCAAATGTGGTGGTGGTTCGTTCTTCGCAATTGCAGATCTCGGTTCGGCTCCCGGGGGAGATTCGGAGAAATTTAAAGAAAATATCGCGCGCCAAACATACCAGCGTCGGCCAATTGGTTCGGGCGGCCGTCGAAGCGTATTTGCCCGAGCTTGAAGCCATCGCTCCGATCGAGAAAGAAAAGCCGGCGAAGCGAAAACGGAAACGTCAAGGGAAGGGTCAGGCGACCGCCGCGGCGAAACCGGTCGTGAAGCCAAAGAGCAAGAAGCGTTAAGGTGGCGGGGGAATCGTATCCGGCTTCAGGCGGATTTACTCCTTTGCGCACCAGACCAACCCGTCCGGAGGTGGATTCCACTCTCACGGCGGAGCCACTTTGTACTGATTGATTATGACAAACGCTCTCGAATCACGCTGAGGCGCAAGCTTGCTTTCAGAAACGCCGCGGTTGTAGTTTCGCTCCCAATGAGCACTCCGCATCCTCTCTCCGTTTGGGCCCAGAACGTATCGCCGTCTCCCACGCTGGCCATCGACGCCAAAGCCAAGGCCTTGATGGCTGCCGGTGAGGATGTCTGCAGTTTTGCGGCGGGCGAACCCGATTTTGACACGCCTGAATTTATTAAGGACGCCGCGATTGCCGCGCTGAAGTCAGGCAAGACCAAGTATGCGCCGACTCCCGGCATCGAGCCGCTTCGCGTGGCCGTGGCCGAACGCTACCTGGCCGAGTACGGCTACAAAATTGCGCCCTCTCAAGTCGTGGTCTCTCCCGGTGGAAAATTTTCCTGCTACCTGGGTTTTCTTGCGGTCTGCAATCCCGGGGATGAAGTGATTATTCCTGCGCCGTATTGGGTGAGTTATCCTGAGATGGTGAAGCTCGCCGGGGCGGTCCCAAAATATTTGCTGTGCGACGACCGGGCGGGTTTCAAACTCACCCCGGCGCAACTCGAAGCGGCGATTACGCCGAAGACCAAGATGCTCGTGCTCTGCAGTCCGTCGAATCCGAGCGGGGCGATTTATACCCGTGCGGAGCTCGCCGCGATTGCCGAGGTTTGCGTGCGGCACAATCTTTATGTGCTGTCGGACGAGATGTATGAACGCCTTATTTATGACGGCAACGAGCCCGTGAATTTTGCGATGCTCGGCGCCGAAGTGGAAAAGCGCACGATCACGGTCGCCGGTTTTTCGAAGACCTATTCGATGACCGGTTGGCGGCTCGGCACGCTTGTCGCCCCGGCACCGATTGCCAAGGCCTGCGCGGAATTGCAGAGTCAGATGTCTTCCAACGCCACGACTTTCGCCCAATACGGCGCGCTCGCGGCCTTGAATGAAAAAGAGAAGGCGAGTGTGGCGCTTTCCGCGATGAAGGTAGCCTTCGATCGCCGGCGTAAACACCTCCATGCGGAGCTGAATAAGATTCCTGGCATCACCTGCTTGCTCGCGGGCGGCGCGTTTTATCTGTTCCCCAATATCTCCAGCTTCGGACTCAAGGACGTGGATTTCTGTGCGAAATTGTTGGAGCAGGAAAAAGTCGCTGCAGTCCCGGGTTCGGCTTTTGGCGCCGAGGGCTATCTGCGACTCAGCTACGCCACCTCCGACGAGATCATCGCGAAGGGTATTGTTCGGCTCGCCCGCTTCTGCGCCGGTCTCAAGAAATAGTTCGAGTGGGTTCAGCCGGGGCAGTGACTTATACCGACGGCTCTTAAGATTTAGACTTTTGCTGGATAATGGAGTGGTAGGGGCCGATTGCCCTCAATCGCCCTGTGCACCCCGAGGGCCGTTGAGGGCAACGGCCCCTACCTAAAGTCTAACTTTCAATAGCCAGTCGTATTAATTCGTGAGGCAAGTAGCGGGCAGGCCTTTTTGCCGGGCGATGGCCCGGACAAACGCCCGGCGCAGGCCGGTGGACGATCCCTGGAACGCGAGCAGGCGTTAACAGGGCATGCTGGGGTTTGCTCCAGCAAACAACGGTACGTGCCTGCCGGCTCCAGAGTGCGATCAAGAGGCCGATGTCGCATTCGCTCGGTAACGCTGCCGACCCAATTGGCTGACTCCCGCGCGATCCCCACTCCCACAGGCCTGGAGGACTGTGGCTACTATTATTTCGGAGACACTGCGCGAGCGCGAGTTTGCTTGCCTCGCAGGCTGCGCGTTGGCGCAAGGGCGCACCGTCTCGGGAGAGCGGTGATTACGCCTAAACTCCGGCTGCGGGAGCCGGTCCGCGGGGCAAGGCGAGGACTTCTGCGACCGTGGAGAGAAGATCTTCCAAACGAAATGGTTTTAGGAGCACGCGATCCGCCCCAAGTTTTTCCGCGAATTGCAAATAGAGTTTCGGGGTTTGAATTAAACCGCCCGACATCGCGATGATCCGGACGTGGGGTGAGATCCGGCGGAGCTCCATGATCGTGGAAAGCCCATCCTGTTCCGGCATTACCATATCCGTAATGACGAGATCGGCCGGCTGGGCCCGATAGAGTTGGATGCCTTCAATTCCATTGGCCGCGCTTCGAACGGAATAGGCCTTTCGCACCAAGGCCCCCGTCAGCAATTGGCAGATGGGCAAGTCGTCATCGATGATTAGAATGGATTCCATGAACGGTGGGCTGGGTGAGCGTCAATCGCGCAAATTGTGGCTCGGCAGTTTTATATAGCTGAAGGCTTAAGAGGGTTTTTGAGATTATCAATGCTGAGATGCGCTCGGGCCGGAATGAGCGGAGCGAGAAGACGCTCAGGACAATAATTGCGCGAGGGGACGGCGGGAAAATTCCTCAGGTTGATTAGGGGTTCGATGGGCGGCCGTAGGCGTACTTCCGAGAAATCCATGATGATTCCGCCTTATTATTTCAGAGGAACCTTCAAAAGAGCGCCGCACCTGACGCATCATTTCGATTGGGCAAAATATGCGGAGCAAATTTGCAAAATCGGAGTATTTTATAGGACCATGAAAACAACATCGCTTCAGCGTAGTATGTTTGAACCGACGGATGATGAAATTCGCGATTACGCGCATCATCTCTATGAGCAAAGTGGCTGCATCCCGGGTCGAGACTTGGAAAATTGGCTCGAGGCCCGGGATTGTCTGATGGCGCAGGCGAAATTTGCGAAGCCGGAAACGCACCTGCAAAAACGGCAAGGTGAGCTTGTTGGACAACATTAACCCTCAACCCAATCCGACCATGATCATGAAAACTCGCACGATCACTCCTGCTCAGACCCCTGAAGAGTTACTGCAGGATCTCCGTAACGTTGTCAGCGAAGCCGAAAAAATGCTCGCCGCTCCGGTGACGGAAGTTTCCGAACAGGCGATCAGCGCGTTGCGCACCCGACTGGGAAACGCCCAGGAACGCTTGGCTGATCTTTATCAGGGCGCGAAACAGAAAGTAATCGCCGGCGCAAAATACACCGACGAGACCATCCGCACGCATCCTTATCAGTCACTCGCCGTAGCGCTTGGTGTTGGCGTTCTCCTCGGCGTCGTCCTGGGACGCCGGAGCAAATAATCCGCCGAGAAAACGACGGCCGTTACTCGTTTCGCGTCTGGCCTGGTTGTGCCCCGCGGGACAGTGACGGCCTTTTTGTCATCTGGGGTTCTTGGCGGTTTCAATGGATCGATATTCCCTGAAATCGGCGCTGATCTTCTCCGCGTTATTGAAGCAGCATGCGATGAATCGGGCGTGACCACGGGCGCGCCGTAACGCCGTTCGCGGACGGCCCAGTGGGCTATCCTTACCAAATAGTTCGATCCACGTAACGAGAGCACGCGTCAAAATCTGCTGCGGTTTAAGTGGATTTAAAAAAAGCGTGAGGGCGAGACGCGGTTCAACTGAACGGCGGTTTCTCGCTCAGCCCATTTCGATTCGAGCGAGTGCGTGCGTAACAACTCTGTTACCGCAATCAGTTTGTTTGCCGGAGTGATCGGGTAAAATTTCCAGCCGACCCTTGGGTCAGCGGTGGACGGCCTGATCGATCCGCCATTGCGACACTATTCCGATCAACCCCACAACGAAAAGGTACCGTCATGAATAATCTGTCTCGGTTGCCGACCAGCAACCCCGGTCTCATGCTTCAAATATCGTCCACGTCCCGCGTCGGGCTTCGGTCTGGCTTTGCTCAACTCGTTTCTTCGATCCTTCGCGCTGGAGGGATTTTTCGGTCACGTGGTGCGGGTGCGGCCTTGCTGCTCGGCGGTGTCGCGGCTCTCTCTCTGGCAACCCCGGCCCGCGCACAGCACCATTACCTGCAGACGAATCTTGTCTCGGATGTTCCGGGACTCGCCGCGGTGACGGATCCCAATTTGGTCAACGCTTGGGGACTATCGCGCAGCGCGACCTCGCCCTGGTGGGTGGCTGATAACGGCACTGGACTCTCAACGCTGTACACGGGCGCAGGAGCGAAATTGGGTCTCGTCGTGACGGTGCCACCGCAGGCTGGTTCAACGGATTCATCCGCTCCGACTGGGACGGTTTTTAACGGCTCGGCGGATTTTCAAGTTGGACCAAACCAGCCGGCGCGTTTTCTTTTCGCGACTGAAGACGGCACGATTTCCGGGTGGAACTCGGCGGCCAATCCCACGGTAGCGATCACCAAGGTCGATCGTAGCGGCTGGGCGATTTACAAGGGACTCGCGCTTGGTCAAATCGCCGGCGCCAATTATCTTTACGCCGCCAATTTTCATGCGGGCAAAGTTGAGGTCTTCGATAAGAATTTCGCACCCGTTGATCTCGGCGCGACGGCGTTTTGGGATTCCCATCTCCCGAAAGGCTACGCTCCGTTTAACGTTCAGGCGATTGGTGACAAAATTTATGTGACCTACGCAAAGCAAGACGCGGCCAAGATTGATGAGATCGCAGGTCGTGGCCGAGGATTTGTCACGGCGTTTACCACCAGCGGAGTCCTGAGCCTGCGTTTGAAATCAGGGCCGTGGTTTAATGCGCCGTGGGGGGTGGCACTGGCACCGGCAAATTTTGGCCAGTTCAGCAATCTGCTGCTCGTCGGCCAATTTGGCAGCGGGAAAATTGCGGCCTTCGATCCGGCGAACGGGAAATTCCGCGGCTTCGTCCGTCAAGCGGGACATCATTCACTGAAGATCGATGGTTTGTGGGCTCTGGCTTTCGGCAACGACGCCGGCTCCGGTCCGTCTACGACGCTCTATTTTAGTGCCGGGATCAACGATGAGGCGCACGGTTTATTTGGGACGATCACCCCGCTGATCGATCCACCACACGTCGATCAGGATAAAGACGACGATGAGGATGAGGAGGGCGAAGCCGGGCATCACGACTGAGACGAATGAAGTCGGACCGGACTACGCGCAGATCACGCAGTTGAGCCGCTGGCCACTCAACTGCGTTTCCTAAAAGGTGGAACTCGGCACTCCGGGCGAGTTGGGCCGTGCGCGTGAAAAACGCGTCCGGAGGCCGCGTTCCACCAAGCTCAACGATCCGATCTATCCTACTAAGCACTTCAAACCACCAGATGGTAGCTTTCGTCGAGCACCCACGTGTCTTCGTGGTCGACTTCGAAGAGGTGTCCATCGGGATCGCGGAAATATCCGGCGACGCCCCACTGAGTTATTGTGGCGGGTTTTACCAGTGTTCCGCCGGCCTCGACCGCCCGGGCTAGAATTCTCGGAACCTCGTCGGCGCTGCGCGCCAGGTACACCAACGCAAATCCGGAAAAGCCCGAACCCGAAGAATCGTTGGCCATGGCATCGCGCGCAAAGTCGGCCCGAGGGAGAAGTGCGAGAGCGTATCCGCCAAGGTCGAATTTGACGAAACCGGCATGGCTCGTGGCAGCCCGAGTCCAACCCAGTGCTTCGTAGAAAGCGGCGGACCGTCCGACGTCATCCACGCCCAACAGTATGAGGTGCATGCGTTGACGGAAAGGGAGCGAACTGAGTGGAGATTTCATGCCCGCGAACGGTCGACGGCGAGAATGGAAAGTCAACTCGTTCCACGTCGACGTGCTGAATCGCTTGTTCGCCGGCTCCTGCAAATGAGAAAGGTATTCCCGGACGGTTTGAACTCGCGTTTGTTGATTCTACGACGGTGAACTCTGTTTTTATAAAATGAAAAAAGTCCTGTTTTTAATCGTGGCGATATTTTCACTGGGCGCGTGCTTGCTGCGCAGCGCCACCGTCACCGCCGAAGCGGGCAATATTTTCCTGGTCAGCGGCGATGGCAAAAAAATACAACTGACCAATGCAGGACTCGATTCCGAGCCGGTGTTGGCTCCGGATGGGACGTTGATCGTTTTTATCCGGCAGACTTCGCTGACGCTGATTGCCGCGGGCTCGGGCAAGGCAGCGGCCAATGAACTTTGGCTGATTGAGCCGTCGGGGAAAAATGCTCGTCGAATCGTTAAAGCAAAAGCCAGCGAGGATATGAAGCAGTTGTTGGCCGGCCTGTCGTCTCCGGTCTTCACGCCTGATTCCAAAAAAGTCTACTTTCTCAGTGCGGCGTGGGTGACTTCCAATGCGGTGCACTCGGTCGATCTCGCCACACAGCGCATCGGATTTATCGTGGCGGGCAATTCACTGGAGCTGGCTCAATCGGGAAAATATTCCGGCGATTTGATCGTCCAACAACACCGCTACTGGCTCGCAGGCGGGTCCTATGATTGGTTTTGGTTGTTCGAACCGTCCGGACAGGAAGTGGGCGCGATCGGGGAAGATTCCGGTTTGGCGAATTTTCGTGAGACCTACCTGAGTGAAGCGAAGTGATGCTTTTGTCTGAACCTAAATTCTGCGTCAGTTAACCGCTAATTTTCGCTAATCGACGCTAATGCAGGCAAATCCTTGGCTTTCGTTCAGGGAGTTTTATTCACCGATCAGGTGACCCACTTTTGCCCCAGTTTTTTTGAATTTCTTGATTAGCGTCAATGAGCGTAGATTAGCGGTTTCTCATCTGAGGTTTCTAGGCTGAAATCACCTGACTCGCGCACCAACGTTTCGGGGATAGCCCCCGACCGGCCGTTGAAAGTTCTCATTCAACTTCGCGCGACGCTTAGCCCCTCCCCGAAACTGATGGTTTCCTTCGGCGGACTACCGATCCGTATCGATTCAGTCGAACAATCGTTCTGCTGATGAATCGCGCGGACTGAATGGTGGAACCCCATTCAACGGCATGCTTCCGTCTTAGTCGTGAATTTTTCCGAGCAGTCGCCCGAGATATTTTTTGGCGTAGAGAACGCTGCGTTCCCGGACAATATTTTCCGGGGGATGGCGTTTCAGGCCCAATTCTGGCGCTGTGGTGATCACGTTTCCGGCGTCCGGGAAGAGAATGATCCAAGTCAAAATGCGGCGCAGTTGATCACGCGCGACGCGTTCCTGTAGTTCGTCGAAAACCGCCCGGCCGATTTCGGCCTCGTGCAAATCCGCGGCAATGTCCGCAATGGCGGCGACACTCAGCAGATTTCGCACTTTTTGTCCGGCCTCGCCAGTCTGCGCCGGAGGCCACGCAGTCAGTTTTGCGACAAACTCATCGAAGCGTCGTGGATCGGCGGAGCGGCTGAAGGGCGGGGACAACCGGGTCACGAGTTCGTTATCGCCGGGCAAATCTTCATACGTAATCGCGTCCATCTGGGCCGCCGTGATGGTGTCAAAGGAGGTGGCATCCGATACCACCGGTTGCAGGCGGCCGGTGAATGCGGCCGCAGCGCCGACGGCGATCCATGATAGCACCGCCAGCAAAAGCCAAAGGCCAGTGGTTCGCGTGGTGCGTCGGCCGGTGTCCCACCGAAAAAGTTTTGCGCCCACTACGCTGGCGGCTGCCCCGATGACGCCGAGGGCGAGCAGGCTGAAACCCGCTTGGTTCAAACCGAGCGGATCAGTGAAACAACGTTGCAGGGCATCGACGGCGTAACGCCCGGGCATGAAGCCTGCGAGCCGTTGCGTCCAACCGGGCAGCGCCACGAGTGGAACCCCCACGCCACCGATTAAAATCATCGGCAAAAAGAAACATTGGCCGAGTGCCTGGACGGCGGGCACATCGTCGGCGAGGGCGGCGACCACCAGCCCCAAGCCCATGAAGGCAAATGCCACCGGAAGAAAGGCCGCGACGAGTTGTCCGGGATGCACGGGGAACGGTGTGCGATAAATGAAATGCGCCAGTAAAATTTGTAGCACGACGGCGGAGCCGACAATGAGCAGTCGCGCCACCAGCGTGCTGATCACGAGGTAAAGCGTGGGCACGGGAAGCAAACGATAACGTCGCCAGACCCCGCGTTCGCGTTCCGCCACGAGCGCGGTGGGCAGACCGAAACACGCCCCGCCGAGAATGCTGATGGTGAGAATTTGTCCCATCTCCGCGAGCAGCGGCGGCGTGTCGGCGCGGAAGACACTCCCGAATGCCAGGAGGAAAAAAATAGGCACGAGATAACCGTAGATCAGCGCCTGCTTGCTCCGGAGATTCAGCTGCAACGTGAGCAGGAAATGCCCAAGCAAACCGGAAAATAATGCACCGCGATTCATGCGAGGTTAGTCACGCACGGGATCAGTAGACGGCGAGTGCGTCCAGTCGCGGCCGGTCAGTTCCAGAAAGACATCTTCCAAGGAGGGGCGGTGGATTTGGAGATCGATCAATTCGTTGCCGTTCTCTGCCATGGTTTGCACCAGGCCGCTGATCGTTCGGTTGACGTCGGAAGTGCTGATCATCCAGCCACCGTGGTGCGGTTGGCGCGCGGTGACGGCGGGCAGGGCGCCGACGACAGCGGCGTCGAGTGGCTGCGCAACGCGAAAGGTGAGTCGCGGTTTGGTGGAGGAGCGGGAAATTAATTCGTCCGGGGTGCCGGTGGCGATCAGCCGGCCGGTGTGCAAAATACCAATGCGATCACAGAGTTGATGCGCTTCGTCGAGGGAGTGCGTGCTGAGGAGAACGGATCGTCCGTCGGATTTTAGCTGACGGATCAGTCCGTGCAATTCGCGGCGGGACTGCGGATCGAGGCCGGCCGTTGGTTCATCCAGGATGAGCAAGCGCGGTTGATTCACCAAAGCTAACGCGAGGAAGAGCCGTTGTTTTTGGCCGCCAGAGAGAGAGTCGAAAGTGACATCGGCTTTTTCGGTCAGGGAGAATTGCGCGAGCAATTTTTCGGCCGGAGTTGATTCGGGGTAAAATGCCGCGAAGCATTTCAGTGCCTGACGCGGGGTGATTTTATCCTGGAGGGCAGCGAACTGAAGTTGCGCGCCCACGGCGCGTCGCGCCTGAACCGGCTGGGCCTGGGCGTCGATGCCGTTAAGGAAGATCGAACCGGAATCGGACTGACGCAGACCGAGAACGGATTCAATGATCGTGGTTTTGCCGGCGCCATTCGGACCGAGCAGGCCGAAAATTTCTCCCGGAGCCACAGCAAAGCTGACTCCGCGCACCGCGTCGATGGCGTGGTAACGCTTGGTTAATTCACGCACAGACAGACTGGCGGTGGGAGGCGCGACCATGGCATAATGCCAAACGGATTTGGCGACGAGATGTCAACGGGAACTGCGTTGATCGGGACGACGGGCTTCCGGCCGGTTTAATTTCAGCAAAAAGGCGCGACCGGTGAGGGCCGCGCCTTTTCGTTGCTTGTCCGGCCGGGGTAGTGGCCGGCAATTCGTTTACGCGATGAGATCGGGCGGCACGTTGCCGAGCGCATCGGACATCGTGGTGAGGCCCATTTTGACTTTGAGCATCGAGTCTTGGTGCAGCGTTTTCATGCCGGTCTTCATGGCGACCCGCTTCAGATCGGCGACTTCAACTTCCTTGTTGATCGCCTCAGTCAATTCCTCGGAGTTCGTCATGAGTTCGTGAATGCCGACGCGGCCCTTGTAGCCGAGACCGCCGCAAATATGACAACCGCCGGGAGCGGCCTTGAAGATTTCGGTGCCAGCCTCGAAACCAATGGCTTTTTTAAGGATTTCGAGTTCGCGGCCTTCGGGGACATATTTCACTTTGCAGTTTTTGCAGACGCGACGGAGGAGGCGCTGCGCGCAAACACAGACGAGCGAGGCGGAAATATTAAAGGGTTCGATCCCCATTTCGCCCATACGAGAAACGGTGGACGGAGCATCGTTGGTGTGAAG
>JANYFP010000371.1 GCA_025362555.1 Verrucomicrobiota bacterium | reverse complement strand
GGCGCGTTGCAAGCGACGGCCCGACAATCGGACTTTGGGCTGATTCAAAAAGCGAGTTCATGGCAGTTTCACCCGGACGGCGCCGGCTTCGCCAAAGGTCACGATGGCGCCGTCGTTGGCTTCAACCATGCCCGCGATACTCGTGCCGAAGTTGGCCGGTTTCCAGGCGGTGAACGTATGGCCGTCATCGTGACTCACGAAAAAATTTCCGCCTTGTCCACCGAGAACGATTGTCCCGTTTTTTAGCCGAAGCCCGCTCGTGATGAGAACCTTGAGTTCGCTGTTTTTCGGTGCCCACGTTGCGCCGCGGTCATCGGAGCGAAAGATATGGCCGCGCAGTCCGTAGACAAGGAGATCGCCGTTGGCCAAGGCCAGCGTGCCGAAGAGTGATCCGTCGTACGGCACCTCAGACTTGCTCCAGGTTTTTCCTGCGTCTTGGGACCGGAGGAGCGTGCCGCTTTCTCCGGCGAGATAGAGCGAACTGTCGGCGCCGACAGTGAGGCGGTTGTAGTGAACTTCTTCCGCGGCGGGTTTGCGCGGAGTCCAGGTTTTACCGCCATCGCTGGTCGTGAGAAATTTTCCGTACGCGCCGACGGCGAAGCCCTGGTTTAAGTCGAGGAAGCGGACATCGAGGAAGACCGCGTCGAGGGCTTTCCGGTCGTCCTGGCGTTGCCACGTCAGGCCGCTGTCGTTCGTGGCGAGAATGATTCCGTCGTGGCCGACGGCCCAGCCGTGATGGGTGTCAGGGAAGGAGACGGCAGTTAACAGCGCGCGCGTCGGGGTGATGCTTTGGGTCCAGGTTAGGCCGTTGTCAGGGGAGAGGACGATTATCCCGTGATCGCCGACGGCGACGATTTTATCCCCGGTATTGACGGCATCGAGCAGGAGTGTGCGAGCGGCGAGTGGGGCCGGTTCGGAGGTTTCGGCGGCGGGAAGTTGCGGCAGGGCGAAGGTGGTGATGAGGACCAAGACGCTGAGGATGCGATGGAGGCTGGGGTGAAGCCGGATCGATCCATCATCGACCGCAAAACATTTTTTTCCCGTGACGGGAAGAGATCGTGCTGTAGGAGGGGCTTTATGCCCCGATTCGAATACCGACTTTTCCTTGAGCGCCCAAGATCGGGGCGTAAAGCCCCTCCTACAGCTCGGCATAGTGAGCAGTTTCCTGGCAGGTAATCCTGCGGGCGAGCGCGGTGACGCGGGGTTTGTGCCGCGTCGGAAGACGGCAGCGAAGGGACTCGCCGCCTTACCGGGCGCGTCGATCATATCAGCGGACGCCCTCTTGTCGCAGCGTGGCCGGGGTGTAGTCCTGCGGCGTGCGCTTCAAGTTGAACTCATACATCGGGCGTTCGTTATCGAGGCCGAAGGCAAGGTAGCGGCCGGCGATGAGGTCGGTGTGCACTTCGAGCGTGCTCCAGAATAGCTGGGCCTCATAATAATTGATGCAGTGTGCCTCCGAGACGCGCCACAGCTGGCCGCGGCCATCGTACTGGTCCACGGCGAGGATCTGCCAACTGTCCTCGTCGAGGTAGAACGTGCGGCGTGAATAGATGTGATTGGTGCCAGGCTTGAGCGTGGCGTCCACGATCCACACCCGGTGCAATTCGTAGCGGGTCAGGTCTTGATTAATGTGCAGCGGCTTGAGGATATCCGAATTTTTGAGCGAGTCGCTGTGCAATTTGTAGGAGTTGTAGGGCACATACATTTCTTTTTTGCCGACGATTTTCCAATTATAGCGGTCGGGCGCACCATTGAAGATATCGAATTGATCCGACGTGCGCATCCCGTCGGCGGCGGTGCCCGGATTGTCGTAGGCGACATTGGGGGCGCGGCGGACGCGGCGCTGGCCCTGATTGTAGACCCATGCGCGACGGGCTTCTTTCACTTGGTCCATGGTTTCGTGCACGACGAGGATGGAGCCGGCGAGGCGGGCCGGGGCGATGACGGCCTGTTTGTAGTAGAGCAGGACGTTATCGAGGTCCTTCTCCTGCGTATTTTCCTGCATGTAATTAAAGAGCATTTCATCTTCGAAATCGACGATGGTGTAGCTGCCGTTGCGTTGCGGTGCGGCTTGGCTGACGTGCCGGGCGGCGGCGAGCCCGCGGTAACGAGTCAGGTGATTCCAAATGATCTCCAGGCCGCTTTGCGGAATCGGGAACGGCGTGCCGACGACGGAACCGGTGATGCCGTTGCCGTCCCCGGTGAGAGCGGCGGTGGTGGCATATTTTTTTGTGGCGTCGTAAATGCGCTGCGGGTTGGAGACGCTGCGATGGGTCGCGTAGATGGGCAGGGAATAATCCGGATACGCTTTCAACAACGCGAGATGGCCGGCGGTCAGCTTGTCGGCATATTTTTCGGCATTGGCGGCGGTGATGGTGAAGAGCACTGGATCGGCTTTGAACGGATCCGGGTGATGCATGCCGACGGTGTAGCCGGCGGGTGGCGTGGTGATGCCGCCGGTCCAGGCGGGAATACTGCCGTCGGCGTTGCCGGCTTTCTCCGCTCCGAGCGGCGTGAGGTCGTTGCCCAGTCGCTCAGCCTCGCTGGCGGAAATGCTGGCGCGGACGATGCCGCTGGAGGACACCAAGCAAAGGGCGGTGAGGAGGGGAAGAAGCGTAGAGCGTGAAAGACTTTTTGTTTGCATAGCAGAAAATAGGTCCGGGTTAATTTTGCTCGATCAGGCCAGCGGAGAGCGCGGGATTCAACAGGGGGAAAATCAGAACGAATATTTCAGATTGCAGGAGACGTAGTCGCGGTCGCTGAGGAGATTATAGCGGCCTGCGCCGAAGAAATTCACGTAGCGGAGATCCAGCGCCCAGGCGTTTTGGAAAGTGAACTCGGCACCGATCGTGATGGATTTGCGGCCATGAATGAAGTTGCCCATTGGCAGCGGCGTGTTGCCGCCCACGTCCTGGGAATAGACGATGAGGGGGGCAACGTTGATGCCGGCGAACGCATTATTGTAGTCGAGGCGGCCGACGAGTTGGTAGCCCCACGAAAAATCGTCGGCGAAGGCGGAGGCGGGTTCGGACGACGGCTGCACGCCCGAGGCGTTGCTGCCGGAATTATTCATGTAATTAATGTCACCACCGACAAAGGTCCCGAGTCCATCGAAACGCAGGGAGTTTTTCGCCGGCAGATCGGCCTGCACAAAGCCGGCCTCGGCGATCAAGGTGGTTTGCGTTGAGCCGAACAGACCGCGGCCGGTCCAGGTGGCGGTGGTCTGGCCGGTCAGCACTTTGATCCGCCGATAACCTTGGACGTAAGTATTCGGTGCGAAGGTGCCGATTTGGTTATTCGCGCCGTATTTCGTGCTGAGGGGCGAGAGTGCCGCGAAGAGCAATTCCACATCGTCGACCTGAAGCGGTTGGTTGTTCCGGTAGCTCAGTTCGCCCTGCATCGCGATGCCC
>JANYFP010000365.1 GCA_025362555.1 Verrucomicrobiota bacterium | reverse complement strand
AAAAACTTTATGAAGACCTTGAAAATTGACTGGAAGAAAATCGACGGACTCGTGCCCGTCATCGTGCAAGATGCCGCCACCTTGCAGGTGCTGATGCTCGGTTACATGAACGCCGAGGCCCTCAAGCAAACGCAGCGCTCGAAGCGTGTGACGTTCTTCAGTCGCTCAAAGCAACGACTCTGGGTCAAAGGCGAGAGCTCGGGCAATTTCCTCAACGTCGTCAGCATCACCGTCGACTGCGACAATGACACGCTGCTCATCAAGGCCAACCCGATTGGCCCGACCTGCCACCGTGGCACGCCCAGTTGTTTTGGTGACGAAGGCGCGACGGGCGTGGGTTTTCTCGGGCACCTCGATCAATTTCTCGCGCAACGCATCAAGAGCAAAGACAAGACCAGCTACACCGTGCGCCTCGCGCTCGAAGGCGTGGGTCGAGTCGCGCAGAAAGTCGGCGAGGAAGGCCTCGAGACTGCTCTCGCCGCAGTGGCCGGCAAAGACAAGGACTTCGCCGGCGAAGCCGCTGATCTGCTCTACCACTTGATCGTGCTCATGCGCGTGAAAAAGATGACGCTCAACACCGCCATCGCCGTCCTCGAAAAACGCCACGCGCCGAAGAAATAGTTCGGGACAGAAATTCTCGCCGAATGGTGGAGCTTACTTGCAAGTTCCACTATATCGGACCTCAAATCACGCGGCAACCGCTCTTAGTGTTTCGCGCATTCAGCGAAACACGCCTCGCCGCAGCAACCAAATCTGCGCCGTGGCGAGAGCGAAATCCGCCACAGGGACACTCGCCCAACTCAACGGGAGCAAGCCCGTCGCGATCACCCACGCACTATAAGTACCGGCCGCAAGCCGAAACCAAATCGTCAGCTCCAAGGCCGCTCGCAGCAGAGCAATGTCACGTCGCCAGAGCGACCAGAGGTAGCTGAATCCCACTGCGGCGACAAATGCGCCGATCCAACGCAGATAGACCAACGCTTCCGAACCAAGCGGCGCCGCACCCAGCAACTTCAGCAACACTGTGGGCACAAACACAAGCCCGAGGCCTGTGCAGAAATCGAGGCCACCCGCGCCGAGTGCAAGCCAGACGGCAAATTGTTCGAGTTTATTCTTGGTCATTTTTCCATGCGGCCCAAAGCCAATTGAGCGAGACAACGAACATCGCGCCCCCCGCCGCAAAACGCAATCCGTAGCACCAATCGGCCAAGCCGCCGCGCACATAGAGCAATGACGGATCACCCCCTTCATTCCAGCCCAACCAAAGCAACGCCGTCACGTACAACGCACAGCTGGTTTGCCACAACCAGAACGACCAATCGCTCAACGTGAATTCTTCGCGGCGTCGCACGGGTAAGCTTGCCGACTCCGCCTTCGCGGCGACACCGGCAAGCTTACCCGCGCCGAAATCCAGATTCAATAAAATCGCGACGTGCAGACTCGTTACCAAACCCGCCATCGCAAGATGCGAGTGAGCGACAAGTGCATTAGTAAACTTTAACCTCTCCGACCAGCCCGGCAAAAACGTCAAAAAACCAGTAACCACCAAACTCAGCCACCAGACAAACGCAGCCACCAGACAAACGCAGCCGTCAACCATCGCCGAGAATTTTCGGCCCAACGATAAGTTCGCGCAAAGACCGCCATCGCTGGAATCCAAGCCAGCAACACGGCCATGCCTGCAATCTGTCCGAGATTATGATGCGAAGCATTGGAATGCTGCATCCCCGCAAAGAAAGTGACCGAAAGAATAAACGCCGGCCAATAGTAGCGGTCATTCCCCATTTTTTTCAGCCGGAGCAAATGAGGCAAAAGTCCGAAGAGCGCCACGAGCGCCAGCGTTGAACCGAACAAACTCGCTCCCGTCGCACCACCGGTATCGGGATCGACGACCGGATAAACGGTCAGCCCCGCCGCCCAATAAAACAAAAAGGGAACGGTGAGCAACAGCACGAGCAAGACGTCGCCCATTAACTGAGCCAAGCGCGTCCGGAAGCCACGCTCCACCCTCAACCAGAATCCCGCAATTACCAGCCAAAGCACAAGGAGCGCGAGGGTCCAACCCACGCGCGCTGAGTCGGCAAAGTTAATAAACAACTTTCCACTCGCGCCGCCCGCCAGCCAAGTCAGCCCAGCGTACATGAGCGCAAACGTCCAAGCCCACAGGCCAACGCGACCAAACCAAGTCTCAGCGGACGATGCGTTGAAATAGAATCGATACAACGCTCCCACAAGCGGCAGCGCGCACCATCCGTAAAGTTGCCAATCCAAATGCAGCGGCACCCAGCGACCGTACGTAAACGGCGCGGTCAACTCGTTCAACTCCGGCCAGAGCAGGAGGGCAGCTAGCCAAAACCCGACCGCATTGGCTGCGACTAGCCAACCGAGGGCGTGACGACGCACACTGCGTTGAAGCGTGCGGCCCGCGGTGATCGCTTCACTCACTAAATAGACTTCGCCCTTATTTCGCTCCACCGGATGATCCGCTCCCTTCGATGCGACCTTGGCGCACGTGCAACATCCGATCGCATTGCTCGGCAAAGCGGCGCTCATGAGTCGCGAGCACAACCGCGATGCCGCGTTCCCGCACCAGATGACGCAACAAATTGAAAACGGTATCGCCAGTTTCCTCGTCTAATGAACCCGTGGGTTCGTCGGCCAGGAGCAGCTTGGGTGAATTCATGAGCGCACGACAGAGAGCGGTACGCTGGCGTTCACCGCCGGAAATATCCTGAATTCGATGATTCAACCGGTGCGCGATCCCAACCGATTCCGCGAGCTCGCGCACGCGGGCTTTCGTCGCGGCCTGCGGAATACCCGCCGCCAGCGCCGGCACGCGAAGATTTTCTTCCACCGTCAAATCCGGAATCAAATTGTGCAGTTGAAAAACAAAGCCGAGGTGCTGGCGGCGCAGTTCAATCCGATGCGTTTCATTGCGTGGATCCAATCCGCAAACGGTAAGCTCACCCGCATCGGCAATATCGAGTCCGCCGAGCAAATGAAGCAACGTGCTCTTGCCCGAACCCGACGCGCCCCAGAGCGCCACAATCTCGCCAGCCCGCACCTCGAGATCCACGCCGTTGAGCACCCGCACGCGGCCTGCGTCGTAGCTCTTAAGCAATCCGCGACCGGCGACCAAAATATCTGGTGTGAGTGAGTTGCTCCCACCCGGCGTGGAAGTATACCCGCGGGGTGGGGGCACGCCGCCCACACCAGTATCAGACTCATGTTTATTCATAACGCAGCGCCTCCGCCGGTTGGATTTTTGAGGCGAAATACGCGGGATAAATTGCGCCGGCCAAGGCAGTCACGAGCGAGGTGGCGATAATGCCTTCGACCATCGCGGGCTTGACCACCGCTTGCACGTAGCCCTGAAACTGCGGCGCGTGCCCCATGGCGAAAAGTGCAAGCCCGCCCAAGCCAAAGCCGACCATGAGACCGGCGGTCGCGATGACCGACGCTTCACCAAAAATCAATCCGGAGACTTGCCAGGAAGAAAAACCGCACACCCGCAACACGGCGATTTCCCGGATCCGACTAAATACGGACAGCAACATCGTGTTGGCGACACCCAACCCACCGAGCAAAAAGGCGCAAATGCCAACCGCCCACGCAGTGAAGTGCAGAATCTGAAACTGGGTATAGCTCTGGTTGAACTCCCGGTTTTCCAACGCGATGAGTCCCGAAAATTCTGCTGCCACGGCTTTACTAAACTCAGCCGCTTTCGCTTGGTCGCGCAACTTGATGGCGACGATCGAGGCCAGACCTTCACGATGAAAAAACTTTTGCGCCTCACTCAGCGGCAAGAATACGCCACCATCCTCGAAGCCGTTCTCCGTCGAAAGCACTCCCACAACCAAGAACTCTCCTCGTCCGATTTCAATTTTTTGCCCGAGCTCCACTTTCAAAAAATCTGCTGCGCGGGTTCCCAGCCAAATTCCGCCGGCAATTTTGCCAAAATCTTCCGGCCGACCGGAGCGCCATTTGGCTTTGGTCAGTCGGGGATTGTCTCCTTCGACTCCAAAACAGGTAACGATCGGGTGACCGGGAGTCGAAACGAGGCCGAAAAGCAACGGCTGCGCGGACTCCACCCATTCCATTTTGCGCAGCGCAACCACCTGCTCGTCGGTCACACTGCTAAAGAAGAGATCGGAAACGTTGCGCTCAAAAACGAGACAATGACTCTCGACGGAAAGAATACGCTCAAACATCCCGATCGCGCCGTTGACGATAGAGAGGATCGTCAGCATCGCCGCCACACCAAAGCTAATGCCTGCCACGCCGATGAGAGCGCGCAGTTTGTGCCGGCGTAAATTAACAAAAACGAGCGCGAGGAAGCGCATGGAATAAATGAGACGCGATCTGAATGGTCACGTCTTTGAAAGCGAAAGTGTCCAACCGGTCATTTCGCGCAAGCCCGCTCCTTTCCCCCACCGCGAACCCTCAGCTACTTCGCGACTGGTTCTGGCGCCACCCCGGTTAATTTGAAACGAATGCGCACCTCAGGGTTTACTTTCATAACCAACGCCATGCGGATGACCTTCAAATTCCAGGTTCGGTAATCGATGGTAGTTTCGCCCGTCACAGTATAGCTGCCGTTATCGCGCACAACGTTAACGGGAAATTCGATGCGTTCGGTCACGCCGTGAAAAATCAACCGGCCGGATACCTGGCCCTGCCCGTCCGGCGTGAGGGCGAGATTGCCCATTTCAAAACGCCCTTCGGGCACGCCGCCACCGAGCCACTCGATCATCTTCACATCGCGATCCGGATTACCGGTCTTAAGATCCGTGAACTTGAAGGAGAACACGGCGCTCTTGATCTTGCCGGCATCATCAACGTTCACCTTCGCGTCGTAGGCATCAAGATGCGCGGTGAAATTCACGGTCGTATCGACGTCAACGTCGATGAAAGTGCGACCCTTGTCGATTTTCAGGGGCCGTTCCGCCGCCGAAAGGGCGAGAGGAATGATGAGAAGCGACGTGAGCAATCGGAGAGCTTTCATAATAATGAGAGGATGTGCCTAATTCAGACCGCAAACCTGCCGCGATGTGCCGCGAACGCAATGTGCGTTAAGACAAATTCGGCCCGCAAGTCGCGCGGTGGTCAAGCTTAGCTACGATCGGGCAATCGAACGCTTATTCCACTCTCGAGAAGCGGCGGGCGGGCGAGCTTGCTCGCGCTCCGAACTTCTTTCCGCAAATTATCATCAACCCGCCGCCATCCCGTTTACCCGCGGCCGCCACGCAAAAGGACGACGTTGGCCAAATCGTTTTTCTCAAATTCCTTCCAGTAGCCTTCTTCGATTTTTTTCAACTTTTCATCCGTGGTCGGAGGACGCTCCACTCGGGGAGTATCCATCGTGCGCCGGCCCTGGTCGCCCGCCAAATCCCGATCCGCCAACCGGGCGACGAGTTCGTGCCAAAAGACGTCGTTCTGAAATTCGCTCTGCAAATCACGCACCCGCTCATCTTCCGAAAGTTTTGCTCCGGGCTGGAGGGTGCCATCAGCGCGAACTTCCACGAGGTCGGCGCAACCCAGTTCAGTCGCCAAGCCGAGCAACTTTTGATCAAAGTCGAAGTAGCGCTTAGCCACGGCAGTATCCTCTCCTTGGTAACCGGTGACGGCCCACATGCCAAGGTGCACGAGTTCGAGGAGCTGGCGGTATTCCTTCGCCGTAAAAGTGACTTTCATGACTGTCCACGGTTGCCCGCGCCGCGCCGCTCGCAAGAAGGAAGTGCAGCGCATTCGGTTCCTTCGCCCGATGTGGGCAGGGTGCCCTCACCCTGTGCATTTCAACCTTTGGCGGCGCGCGCCTCGCGGGGTTGAGGGCACCGTTGTTTGCTGCCCCGTTGCGCACTGCTATGCGCCCAGGGTTCGTCCCTGCCGTCGCAGGGCGTAGCTGCAAACCCGGTATGCCCCGTTTCCGCCTGCTGGCTTCCCAGGGATCGTCCACCGGCCTTCGCCGGGGCGATTGTCCGGGCCGGTTGCCCAGCACGCAAACCCCGCCCACACCAAACCAAGCCGAAGCAAACTTCGGGCTATCGGACCCCTTGCGAATCAAATAGCCGAACGCGGGGCCGCACCCCAGCCACGAGATCGAGCACTGACACTCACTCCTTCGGCACAGTAAAGTTTACCGGGATGCTCACCTTGATATCCACCGGCTGACCACCGCGGAGGGGTCGTGCAAAAACCCACTGGCTGATGGCGGTAGCCGCAGCCCAGCCAAATTCCGGCTGCGACGCCGACACGACGCGCGGCAACCGTGCCCGGCCATCGTGATCAACAATAAATTCAATCACCGTTTGGCCCGCCAGTTTCTCCCCCAACAAAGCCTGCGGATACGCCGGTTGGATACGCCAAATCGGTCGAAGGCGCTCGTCCAATCCGCCCGCGCCACCCACTCCCGCTCCGCCAGGCTGCAAAGCAAGGGTGAGTCGATTCACCACACCAGCCGTTGGCGGCGAAAATTTATGGGCAACCACCAACTGTGCGGCGGCCGGCTGACTGGTTAAGAGCGCGGGCTCAAAAGCCCAAGCTTCCACGGCCGCGATCAACGCCGCGCCAAATTCCGGCTGCGACGCCTCTTTTAACAGGACGTCTTTCGTCGCGCCCCGTTCAGTGACCGTAAATTCGACCGTCGCCGAGCCGGCTTCCCCGGTTAAGAGCCGCTCGCGCGGATAAATGGGTTCCGGAAATACGATTGCCCGGGGCAACTGCCCATATTTATCGGAATCAACGATGCTGATTTGATTAACCGCGAGAACTTCCGCGCGGCTCGCGCCCAGACTTTCGAATTCCATTTGTCCCTCGGTCGCAGGGGAACTTAACGCCAATGGGCCTTGGCGGGCGGGCTCGAATCGATATTTTTCCAGCGCCAGCAAAGCCTCACCAACAAATGCCGCATGCGATGCCCACAACACCTTCGGCCCACTGGTGGTCCCGTCAGCTTCAACCGTAAATCCAAGTACAACCTGCCCAGGAATTCTTCGGCTCGCCAATTCCGCCGGGTAATCGGGCGCAGGCGAGATGATCATTTTTGCTTTCGTCACCGGTAACGGTTCCAACCGCAGTCCTGGTGGCGGTTCAACCGGTGTTTTTTTCTGCGCCAACTGTGCCAGCTTGAACGGCACCACGACATGCATACCACTCGCCGCCGGTTTTCCTTCCACGGTCGCCGAGATAAAGACCCAGCGCTGCATGGCAGCCAGCACACTGGCATTAAAACGTTCGTCCGTGGATCTTTTCACGCTGGCGCGCGACACCTTGCCGTCCGCCTCGACCACAAATTCCACCACAACCTCACCCTCGAGTTTTGCCGATCGGGCGAACTCCGGATATTCCGGCTGCACCCATTCACGCAAACGCGCGTCATCAAAATCGCCCCGCAACGGAGCGGGCGCTTCGGCGCTGAGCCGGACCAACGAACTCAAAATCAGGCCGAAATTAAGAATCCAATGAGTGAGTTTCATAAATGAGGGATGAGCGAAGAATTGTCAGGAGCTGCGGACACAGGCGGTTCTTGATTGAACTCAATGGGGATCTGCACGCGGGTAACAACTGCTTTGCCACCCTTCTTTGCCGGTTCAAAACGCCACGCCGCCACCGCTTGGACCGCGGCGTAACCAAATTCCGGCGCGGTGCTCGAAAGAATCCGCGGCAGTTGGGCATCGCCCTCTTCGTCGATGAAAAACTCAATGACCGCTTTGCCGGTCTGCCCGATTCTATTCAAAGCGATCGGATAAACCGGTGGCCGCCGCGAAATCGGCTTGGGGCGTTGATCCAGTTGAACGGCCGAAACAATCTTCTCCGGGTGTTTCTCAAGCAGACGGAGGATTCCACGCGCCGCATGAGTTACCGGTACGTCACCGAAACCCGACGGATTAAAATCGTGTTCCAGCGAGAGTAGCGCGAACACTGGAGTGCCGTCCTTTTTCTTCGCCGGCGTGAAGTGCCACGCATCAATCATGGCCAGCGTCGCCAGCCCCATCTCGGGTGTGGTGGCCTGAACAACGGTGGCTTTAACGACATTTCCCTCTGGACCCACGACAAAACTCAGCCGGGTCGTGCCTTTCGTTTCGGCTTGGAGTGCCGCAAAGGGATAGACGGGAAACGCCGAACTCAGGGGCACGGGCGCTTCGTCCCATCGCAACTCGGGCGGAAGCGAGGAATGGTTTTTTGCTTTAACGATCCGCCAGGCCGCCGAGGTTCTTCCGCCCTGATCCATCGTAAATTCGATCCTTTGATTGGCCCGGACGAAGACAGGTTTACCTGCCTTCAACCCGGGCGAAAACCGCCACTGCATGACCGCATCCAGCGCCGGGCGCTCGAAGGCGGGATTGTTCGATTCAATCACATAGGGGTTTTGGGCTTTCCCTTCTGGATCGATGACAAATTCGATCATGACGACGCCATCCACTCCGGCGCGCGCCTGATTATAAGGATAAACGGGGTCCACCTGCTTGATCAGCTTCGGCATCACATCAGAAGTCGCGATGTCCTGCACGTCTCCTGTTTTCGAAGGAGAAGCAGTCGAAGCCACCATTGCACTGTTCACCCAAAACAAGCCCGCCACGAACAACAAAATCTTCATACGCATCGCAATTGTGAGGTAAAATTAACGGCTCGTTCGACCGAAAATGCAGGAATGCTAATTACCAGCAAGCGAGGAGTGAAGGCTTGGACCCACGTCAACAACCCCAGGGTAACGATTCATATTACCCTTCATCCTATAATGTGGACACGGTGTCCTCACCCTGAAGGCTCAACCAGTCGCCGATGCTCAAGGCGCGGGATCAGCACCGTTGTTTGCTCGCTGCTACGAACCCAGGGTCAGTCACGCGACCTCCGTCGCGGCTGAAGTCACCCGGCAAATCTACCCCGCCCACAAAATCTAACAGACTGCCGTAGCGACTTGCGCGGTACGGCAACCAAGTCGTAGCAGCATTACTTCGCTGCTGGTTGGGCCGGAACCGGGACTTGCGGAGGCATCGCGACGGGCTCCGAGGGCAGCGTCCGATGCACGACTGAATAATTACCCAGGGCGGGACGGGGCGCGAATCGCCATTTCCAATCCGCGCGCAAGACGTCAGATTCAAAACTGATCGCCAAACGCCACCGGGATTCCACTGCAACTCCGTCCTTTTTGGCGGGAATAAAAGTCCATTGTTTGACCGCCGTGGTTGCCGCCATCGCAAACTCCACATGAGAGCTGCGGATTACTTTCAAAGACGAAATCTTTCCATCAACCCCGATCACCGCTTCCAAAATGACTCCACCCACTTCTCCCTTGGCCGCGAGTTCAGCCGGGAAAATGGGTTGCTCGGCGCTGTGAATGCTGGGCTTGGGCGCTTTATTTGCGTCCGGGCCTTCGTCGTCCTCAACCGTGAACAAAAACGGCGCCCGGGCCGTGAACTTGACGGCCTTTCCGTCCTTCAGGTGAGGCGGCACTTTCGTCACCCGCGCCGCTTCCATCGCCATCCGGTCGAGAATATGATCCACCGACGTATCATCAGAAGTTACAACGATCGCATCTTCAACCGCGCCGGCTTCAGTGACCTTGAGGTCTAAAACCACGGTGTAGCCATTTTTTGATTCTGCGGCCTTGTCAGCCGCAGCAAGTGAATGGCCAAGACCTAACGAAAGGGCGGCGAGGGAGAGGAGCAGACGTCGGATGTTCATGGAGCGTGATAAAGGGGTGAAATGCGCGAGATTGACCATCAATGCCGTCACGACAAGTCCGCAAGAACGTATTTCCGGAGAGTTTTCCAATTCGGCCCACCCCTGCAACAAACCGGCTTGGTTAACACCGCTCAGACGCCCGTCGCGAGCGATATCCACTCTCCAAAACGATCCCCTCCGCCCCTGAAACACAGATATCCCCAGCCCAGCATTGACCGCAGCCCCCGAGGGCGTTGACTCGCCGGTCCGCTCGGTGCTTGCCGCCGCCGCATCAATCGCATACACGCCTCTCTCCCATGACCAGTCCCGCTGAACCCACCAATCTTATGGAGTCCCTCGTTTCACTCGCGAAACGCCGGGGCTTCATCTATGCGTCCTCCGAAATCTACGGCGGCCTCAACGGTTTCTTCGACTACGGCCCCCTCGGCGTCGAACTCAAGCGCAACATCCGCGACTGCTGGTGGCGCGACATGGTCCATCGCCGCGACGACGTCGTCGGCATCGAGACTTCCATCATCATGCACCCCAAGGTCTGGGAAGCGTCCGGCCACGTCGCTGGGTTCTCGGATCCGCTCATCGATTGCAAAGTGAGTAAACAGCGCTACCGCGCGGATCAATTGTTCTTCGCCCCCATTGTGATCGACGGCAAGACCGTGGGCTACGTCTCCGCCCTCGAAAGCGAAAACACCGCCGGCGAGCTCCATGAGCTAGCTGAACAATTTAAACGAAAAAAGGCTATTCAAGGAACCCTCAGTAAAATCGTTGGAAGATTGGTGTGGAACGACGCATTATTTGGAGAATCGCACGTCATCGCCAAGGACATGACCGAGGCCCGCGAAGACGAAATCGCGCTCATCCCCTCGCCCGCCACCGGCGAACCCGGCAGCCTGACTCCTCCGCGCGCGTTCAACATGATGTTCCAGACGAACGTCGGCGCCATGAGCGATGCTTCGTCGGTCGCCTACCTCCGCCCCGAGACTGCACAGGGCATGTTCGTGGATTTCAAAAACGTCGTGGATACCACGCGCGTCAAATTGCCCTTCGGCATCGCGCAAATCGGCAAATCCTTCCGCAACGAAATCACGCCGCGCAATTTCATTTTCCGCTCCCGCGAATTCGAGCAGATGGAAATGGAATATTTCATCCACGAAGACGCCGATTGGGCGAAGGTTCACGAAGAGTGGATCGTCTGGTGCGAGACCTGGCTCAAGAGCATCGGTCTCCCCGACAGCCACCTTTCCCGCTTCACTCACCCGAAGGAGAAACTGGCGTTCTACTCGCGCGGCACCGTGGACATCATGTTCAAGTACCCGTTCGGCGTGCAGGAACTCTGGGGCATCGCCGCCCGCGGCAGCTACGATCTCACGCAACACGCCAACGCCAGCGGCAAGCCGCAGGAGCTCTTCGACGAAGCGAGCAAGAAAAAGTTCGTCCCGCACGTCATCGAGCCAGCCGTCGGCGTTGACCGGATTTTCCTCGCCGTGCTCGCCGCGGGTTACGCCGAAGAAGACGTCACTGATGAAAAAGGTAACGTTGAAAAACGCACCGTGCTGCGTCTTTCGCCGCGCCTCGCACCCGTCAAAGTCGCCGTGTTGCCGCTGCTCAAAAACAAAGAGCTGCTCACGAACCGTGCGAAAGCCCTCTACACGAAACTACGCCGCAACTACGCCGTGCAATACGATGACGGCGGCGCCATCGGCAAACGTTACCGCCGCCAGGACGAAGCGGGCACGCCGTGGTGTGTGACCATCGATTTCGATACGATCGAAAAAGAGGGGGACACCTTTACTCTGCGCGAGCGCGATTCGATGAAGCAAACGCGTATCACCGAAGCCGAACTCTTCGCCTTGCTGGCCGAACACGTTTATTGAAGCCCAGCCTGCGGCCCCGGCCGCACCGTGCCCAGTAAATTAACGTCTCTCTCCGACCCCTCTTCCCATTTATGTGCGCCAAGCCACGCCTGCCGATTATGCGCAGTGTCAAAACCCCGGAGGCTCTCCGGGCTTTGCGCGTATGGGTTGATGACCTCGATCCCACCACCCGCGAGCGCGGCGAAACGTACTACGCCAACCTGCAAGTCGAGGACGTGTGGGCCGACGCCGATCACTACGTCGAAGCCCGCGTCACCGGACAGGAAACCTACTCGGTCAAATTATTCTTCACGCGCGGCAAGTGGGATTCGCGCTGCACGTGCGACGTCAAAGTGAATTGCCGCCACGCCTGCGCCGCCGCCCTCGCGTGGCTCACCGACATCGATGTGCCCGTCAGCCTCGACGATCCGACTCCGGCACCCACCACCGCCAAATCCGCGCGCACCGCGCAGAAAAAAACCTCCTTCCGCAATCTGTGGACGCCCGTGCTCGTCGAAAAGCTCGGCCGCTCGCTCACCGAACCAGAGGGCCGCCAACTCGCGAGCCTCGCCGCGCTCTACTCGGAGTTTGTCCAATCACATCACACGCTTTATCCGAGCGCGATCGTGCGTCATGGTTTCGAATTCACACCGGAAGCGGGCGCTGCGGATTACATGCCGGCTTTTCCTGATTGGTGGGACCACGCGCACTTGCCCGCCGACCCGTGGGCTCTGTGGCAATACCTCGCGTACGACTACGAACTCCACGGCCGCGCCATCCCCGCGATCTTCCGTCCGCTGACCGATACCAAGCCCGTGCACTCGGCGATTCATCACCGGCTGGTGCAAAAAGAACTCACGCTCTGGCATCG
>JANYFP010000351.1 GCA_025362555.1 Verrucomicrobiota bacterium | reverse complement strand
CCGGCAATGAGCGGCAGCGAGCCACCGGGAATTCCCGCCACCGCTACCGCGCTGAGGACGGAAAGAAGCAGGAGCGTGATCTGCTGGCCGAGGGTGAGATCCACACCGAATACTTGGGCCACAAAGAGGACGACACAGCCTTCGTAAAGTGCAGTGCCACTCATGTTCATGGTCGTGCCGAGCGGGAGGACAAAGCCGGCAGTACTGGGGGAGATTTTTAGCGTCTCGGTCGCATTCTGCAGCGCGGCGGGAAGGGTGGCGTTGCTGGAACTGGTGGAGAAAGCCGTCACCAGTACTTCTTTGATCGCGACGAAATAAGTTCGCGGTTTCCACGCGGTCCAGAGCGTTAGCCACACGCTCATCGTGCCGAAAAGATGCAGCGCCATGACTCCCGCACAACCGAGTACGAACACCCCAAGCGCCACCAAAATGTCGAGGCCTGATTTGACGAGCACACTGTAAATGAGGCAAGGCACGGCGTAGGGTGCCAGTCGCAGCGCGAGATGAACAATGCCCGTCATTAATTCCGTGACCAGTTCGAGCGCTCCCTGCAGACGTCGGCGTTTTTCTTCGGCCAGACTGGTGCCCACGAGGCCGACGAGGATGGCGAAAAGAATGAGCGGCAACACGTCGCCGATGCGAGCGGTGGACGAGCCGACGATGGCGGCCAGTAGATTGGCGGGCATGAACATTTCAACGATGACGCTCAGCGAGAGGCCGGTCTGGCCTTGCGAGGCCATGACGTGTTTCTGTGCGGCGCCACCGTACTCTGCCATCAACCGGTCGCGCGTGGCGGGGTCGAGGTGGTGGCCCGGTTCGAGCGTGTTCATCATTAAAAGGCCGAGCGCGACGCCAATGGCCATGTTCAGGAAGAAAAACAGGAACGTGCGGCCGGCGAGTGGGCCGAGTTTATCCGGCCGGCCAAGTTGTACGACTCCGGTCGCGAGCGAGGCGAACACGAGCGGCATGACGACGAAGAATAGCAGGCGCAGAAACACCCGGCCGAACGGGTCGAGCGCCACCGCCGCAATTCCTCGCATGAGCTCGAGCAGATTGCCCGCGACGGGAATTCCGATGGCCTTGACCAAGGTTTGCAGAAATTCCGGGATCACTACGTGTGGTCCGACGAGGACGGTGGCGATTCCCGCGATGATTCCGATGACGAGGCCGCGAAGGATGCGATTGGCTAATTTATCAGAAGATGCGCCGGCCATAGCGCGGAGCCTGCGAGTCGGGTTGAGCTTGTCGAACTTGAAGTCGGAAGTGCCGGGCCGGTCCGGAATAATTCATCTGGCCAGGGCGTTCCACGCGTAACGGCATCGCTTCGCTGGGGACATTTTAAATTTTAACCGACTTGGTGGCGGAGGCTTAGCGAAAAATGCCGGCCAAATGATTTGCTCGCCGGGGCCCGGGCCGTAACTTCGCGCCAATCCTATGGATGATATTTACGGCAGTGCGTTTGGAACAGTGATGATCGTGGCACTCGTGCTCACCAACGGATTTTTCGTGGCCGCAGAATTCGCCTTGGTCAAGGTGCGGGCGAGTCAGTTGCAGCCGATGGCGAAGACCGGTGGCTGGCGGGTTAAATTTGCGCTGCGCGCCACGGAACGGTTGGGCGCAATGCTCTCGGCTTCGCAGTTGGGTGTGACGCTGGCGAGCTTGGGTCTCGGCTGGGTGGGTGAGCCTTTTCTCGCGCATCGGCTTGAGCCGTTGCTGTCGCGCTGGGGCGTCTCCGATCCGCATATGGTGTCGTCGATCTCTTTCGCCATCGCGTTTTCAGTGATTACTTTTGTGCATATTATCTTCGGCGAGCTTGGGCCGAAGGCCGTCGCGATCCAGCGCGCGCCCAAAATCACGCTGTGGTTCTCCGCGCCGTTGCTCGCATTTTACTATGTGTTCTTTCCCTTCATCTGGCTGCTGAATGCTTCGGCTGATCGGCTGTTGAGTTGGTTCGGTCTGCGTCCGGCCGGTGAAAGCGATCATACCCTTTCTTCGCAGGAATTGGAGTACGTTTTCAGCAATGCCCGGCATGCGCATCCGGGTGATGCGCTCATCAACAAGCTCATGGTGCAATCGCTGCGGGCCCGCGAAACCACCGCGCAACAAATCATGCGGCCACGTGATCAAGTCGTGGCGCTTTGGCTCGACAAACCGGTGGCGGAGAATTTGCGGATTGCCCAGATGAGCGGTCACAGTCGATTCCCGGTTTGCTCCGGCTCGATCGATAAGGTCGACGGGTTGCTGCTCGTCCGCGAATGGCTGTGGCAGATCCAGGCGCTCGGGCCTGATACCGCGTTTGAGCCGCTCGTGCGCGAAGTCGTCGAATTCGAATTGACCACCCCGCTCCACACGATGATCGAGCGTTTCCGCTCGGCGCGCAGTCACCTCGCGGTCGTGCTCGACGGTAATAAGCGTCTCGCGGGCATCGTTACCTTCGAAGATGTGCTCGAGGAAATTGTTGGCGATATCCGCGATGAATTCGATATCGAGCATGGTCCGGTCTACAAGCGCACGGCGAACGCCATCATTGTGAGCGGTGCTTTCACGATGCGCGAACTCCAAGCGGAGACGGGGTGGCCAGTCGAGTGGCAGACCCGTGAAACGGTGGCCGCGTGGACCATGCGATTATTTGGCCACGTGCCCAAACGTGATGAAACAATCGTGACGGGCGAATACCGGCTGACTGTGATCGAAGCCAACGCCGAGCGCGCCCGCCGCGTGCGCATCGAACGCATCCTCAGTGAAGGCCAGGATCGTGCATCGTGAGGTTTCCGACAAACGCATTCACGGTCAATGGCCGCGCGCTCCGGCTTAAGGCAGAAACGCATTTATGCCGCGATGGCTTGGCGGTGGCAGAATTTCGCCACGCACCGTAGGCGTCATGACTAGTCCTGCGCACCCCACCGTTTCACCGCCGTCGACCTGCGAGCGCCTGGGAAAAATTGTCGCACGCCACGGTGGATCATGGCAATTCCGCGCCGACGAGACGCGGGTCGAATATCCCTTGCCGGTGCACGCGTCCGCCGAGATTCGCGAGTTTCTGCGCGCACAGTCGGTAATTAATTTCGAGCCCGCCTTCGTCGCGCGCCTGCCCGGCGGACGCGTCTTCGGTTCCGGAAATGTGCTGTCGCCCGACGGACACGCACTCGCGCGGGATGTTTCGCCCGATTTCGGCAAACCGTTTGAAGATCATTGGCTGCTTGCCTATAAAAAAATCCGGCCTCCGGTGGCGGTGCCCGGAACGACCGCCGTGATCGCGACCACGCTTGGCGTGGGCTACAGTCATTGGCTGCTCGATGAATTGCCGCGTCTGCTCACTTTAAACCCCGGCGACTGCGAGACGCTGATCGCGCACGCGGCCAATGCATATAATCGTGAGGCTTTCGCTCTGCGCGGATTTTCCGGACACGTGATCGAGGCGAAGCGCGAAGCCCATTTTTCCTGCGAGCAATTGATCGTGCCGAGTCTCGGCCGGTTGATCCCCGCGACGATTCGTGCCTTGAGGGAATTCGCCGCACCGATGATTGGCCAGGAGGCGGGATTCGGTGAATGCCTTTACCTTTCGCGCGAGAAAGCCCGGCGCCGGCGAGTCGTCAACGAGCCGGAATTATGGACGCAACTCGCCGCGCGCGGATTTGTGAAACTGCACTTGGAGGAAATGACTTGGGCGCAACAAATCAACGCGTTCCGCACCGCGAAGCTCGTGGTTGCGCCGCATGGGGCCGGGTTGGCGAATCTGATTTTCTGCGAGCCTGGCACCAAAGTGGTCGAGCTGTTTAATCGCTCGTATGTGAATGGTTGTTACTGGCAGCTCGCGGCGTTGAAGGATTTGGATTATCGACCCGTGATACCGTTGGCCGGGGAACCACTGGGACAGCGGCTCGGTTTAAATCGGTTGGATATCGCGGTCGATGTGGCGCAGGTGATCGCGGCGCTGGTTTGAGGCCCTTGAAATCGGGTGGCGCTTATCGGTGCGTAGGTTGGGCTTTACGCCCGATACGCAGGAAATATCCATCGGGGATAAACCCCGTCCACAAAATCCGCTTGGTGGGTCTGTTTCAAATGCTACTGAGAATGAAACCATGGCTGGCTGCGTTTCGATTTGGGGGCGTTGCTTTTGTGGGTCGTAGCCTGGCGAAGGCCGATGTGACGGCCGCGACGGGTGACCCCAGGCACCAGTCCCAGCGAGGCCGCCGCAAGCAGCGCACATACACAAATAGTCGTCACTTGCCGCCTTCGCTGACGCGCTTCGCGTCAGCGGCTGATATCGCGCTGCGTGAGAACCTTGAAGCCGCGCGTATTCAATGCGCTGGTCGCTAGATCAGTGTCCTCGACATTCAGTGCCAGCGCGGATTTGCCCTCGGGCCGCAGTAAAAATGCGTAGAGATAATGAATGTTAATCTCCACCGTGAGCAGTACTTTCAGGACCTCTCGCAGTTGCGATTCTTCGGTGATTTGCACGACAAGCACGTCGCACTCCGTGAAAGAAAATTTATTGGCCGACATCAGCTCGCGGGCCTTGTCGGGATCGTCGACAATTAGCCGGTCGATCGCGCAGTCGGTCGTATCCAGCGTGGTCATCGCCATGATGTGCACGTTGTGTTTGGCGAACAGAACCGAAAGGTCATACAGTTTGCCCACCCGGTTCGGAATGAAAACCGAGAACTGTTTGACAGGATCAGTGGCGATCGGTGAGGCGGTATCGGACATGCGGTTGAGGAAAAGTTAGCCGCGTTATAATGCGCGGTCAACTGGCAAGACCTCGGTGATTTGCGCGAAATGGGATTCTTACCCCCTTCAGCCGGGAGCAATGCAATAGGAGGTCGAGCGTTTTGCTGGCCAGCAGAATGACCCCAACCCGCTGGCTTGCCGACCCATCGTCGCAGACGACGGAGGGTTTGAGCGCGGGAATCCTGAAGCGCCATGGGGGGCAAGGCGCTTCACCCACGGATTGCGGATTACATCACGCCAGTATTTCAACTGAATGGATGCGTAGCCTGCTTGCCGGTCGGACGGGATGGGGAGGCGTGCCGTGGATCTTTTACGGCAGGCTTGAGTGTCCGCATTCTGCCGCTCAACTTGAGGGGATGATTTTAAACCAGCACGACGCCCAGGTCGCCGTCACGCGGCGCGCCAATGAGAGTGCGAAGCTGGTGCTGCGTGGCATCGGATTGAATGCGGGGTTGGCGGCGGTGAAGCTGGCGGGCGGAATTTTCGGTCACACCTACGCGCTCATTTCTGACGCCGCCGAATCGATGTTGGATATTCTTTCGTCCTTGCTGGTGTGGGCGGGATTTCGCGTGGCGGCACGACCGCCCGACGCCGATCATCCCTATGGTCATGGCAAAGCGGAGCCGTTGGCGGGGTTGGCGGTGGCGTTGACTATTTTTGCCATGGCTGGATGGGTGGCGTCGCATGCAGTGCACGAGATTCAAACGCCGCACCAAGGTCCGGCGTGGTGGACCTTATTGGTACTGGCCGGGGTGATTGTCGTGAAGACGTGGTTTTCACGGCGGATGGCGCTGGCGGGTGAACATGTTGGCAGTACCGCGTTGGGCATTGAGGCCATGCACCATTGGTCTGATGCGATGACCTCCGCAGCAGCATTCGTCGGCATCAGCATCGCGCTTTGGGGCGGTAAAGGCTGGGAGACAGCTGATGATTGGGCGGCGCTCTTCGCATGCGTCATCATCGCGTTTAATGGATTTGGTATGTTCACGAAGGCACTCGGTGACGTGATGGACACCGCAGCTCCGCAAAATTTTGAGAACGAAGTGCGGGCGATCGCCCTCGCCGTCCCCGGCGTACACGCGCTGGACAAAGTGCGCATGCGCAAGAGTGGGCTCAGTCACCTGGTGGATATTCAAGTGCGGGTGGAAGGTACGTTGACGGTACGCGAGGGCCATGACATTGCCCACGCAGTGAAAGATGCGCTCATCGCTTCAGTGCCGCACAGCATCAGCGACGTGACCGTGCACATCGAGCCCACGTAGAGCCGCCGCCCGACTGGACCGCTATCACTCGGATTACTTGTAGTGCTGGGCAACTTTCCACCCGGCGTAAACGCCCACCAGGCTGCCAATGCCACTGAGCACGAAGCACCAGAGGAAACTGAAACCAAGCAGATCGCCCAAATACCAAAACGCGTAGCTGCCGATGGTCGTGCCGGCGAAAATGCAGAGTTTGTCCATGAGCAGTTCACTTGGCGGATATCCGGGATTAGAGCGAACTCTAATACTTCAGCAAAACGTAGTTCATTTGTGTTCGGCTCAGTTCTTTCCCGTTTGCTCATTCACGGGGCGGCCTCAGCCTTTGCTCATGAAGATAGTCTCGCGTCCGTTGAGCAAGAATCAGCATTTGATCCGCTGGGTAACCAAGATGGCTGCGCTGTGTCAGCCGGACCGGATCCATTGGGTCGATGGTTCGAAGCGCGAATATGATGTTTTATGCGCCCAGATGGTGAAAGGCGGCACGTTCATCAAGCTGAACCAAAAAACATGGCCCGGGTGTTTCCTGGCGCGCTCGGACGCCAGTGATGTGGCCCGGGTTGAGGATCGCACCTTTATCTGCAGTCATTCAAAGGCCGGGGCCGGTCCGACGAATAATTGGGTCGAGCCCTACGAGATGAAGAAAAAACTACGGGGTCTCTTTCAGGGCTGCATGAAGGGCCGCACGATGTACGTGTTGGCGTTTAGCATGGGACCGCTCGATTCGCCCATGGCTCAAATTGGCGTGCAATTGACCGATTCGCCCTACGTCGTGGTCAATATGCGCATCATGGCGCGCATTGGGAAAAAAGTTTTCGCACTGATCGATAAAGACAACAAGCGCGTCGTGCCGTGCATGCATTCCGTCGGGGCGCCGTTAAAAAGCGGCCAGGCGGACGTGGCTTGGCCTTCCAATAAAGAGAAGTACATCGCCCATTTCCCTGAGACGCGTGAGATTTGGTCCTACGGTTCCGGCTACGGTGGCAATGCGCTGCTGGGCAAAAAGTGTTTCGCCTTGCGCATCGCCAGTGCCATGGCGCGCGACGAGGGTTGGATGGCGGAGCACATGCTGATTTTGGGGGTGGAGAATCCGCAGGGGAAAAAGAACTACATCGCCGCCGCCTTTCCCAGCGCGTGTGGTAAGACGAATTTTGCGATGATGATTCCTCCGAAGGCCTTTGCCGAGAAAGGCTGGAAAGTGACGACGGTCGGCGACGATATCGCTTGGATCAAACCCGATGCCAATGGGCGGTTGCGGGCGATCAATCCCGAGGCGGGCTTTTTCGGCGTCGCGCCTGGCACCAGTCTTAACACCAATCCAAATGCGATGGCCGCGCTGGCAAAGAATACGATCTTCACCAATGTGGCACTCACTGATGACGGTGGAGTCTGGTGGGAAGGGATGACGGATGAACCCCCGGCGCATGCCATCGATTGGCAGGGCAATGACTGGACTCCGGCGCTGGCCAAAGAGAAAGGCGCCAAAGCCGCGCACGCCAATTCGCGCTTCACCGCGCCGGCGTCGCAGTGTCCGACGATCGATCCGGATTGGGAAAATCCTGCGGGCGTGCCCATCAGTGCCTTTGTATTCGGTGGCCGCCGGGCCACGACCATGCCCTTGGTTTACCAGGCCTTTAATTGGAGCAGCGGTGTTTATGTCGGCGCGACGATGGGTTCCGAGATGACGGCGGCGGCGGCGGGTACGATCGGCAAGGTGCGCCGCGACCCGATGGCGATGCTGCCGTTCTGCGGCTACAACATGGGTGATTATTTTCGCCACTGGATCAACATGCAGCGCAATCTTTCAGAGACACCGCGCATTTTCCACGTGAACTGGTTTCGCAAGGATCCGGCCGGGAAATTTCTCTGGCCCGGATTCGGGGAGAACATGCGCGTGCTCAAATGGATTTTTGATCGCGTCCGCGCGGGTGGTCGCGCGAAGGAGACGCCGATCGGCTGGATGCCGCACTATCACGATATCGAGTGGGAAGGATTGGATTTTCCGCAGGAGAAATTCGAGGAACTGCAAGCCTTCGACCGCGCCGCGTGGCGTGCCGAAGTATTGGGCCACGAGGAACTGTTCATCGACCTTCACTCCCACTTACCCAAGGAGCTCATGTTCGAACGCGAACTGCTTATCTGCCGCATGTAGGTGGGCCCGAGCGTTCCCCTGTGGCGACTGTCTATGATCAATGGGGGCGAAGTGATTGTAACGCTCCGGCGATTTGGCTCGAACCCACTGATTTTTCGCCGGAATTGAAAAAGGGTTAGGCCACGATCCTGCGATAGGCTCAGTTTGATTTCTGGCCGACGATTTGCGGATGCCACGGCGGACCCCAGCGCACGTTTTGCTCCAGATCGAGGAGCAATCCTTCATCAGTAAACTTGAAGCGGGCGGTGATCGTGTACGGCGTCTCGTCGAAGCAGAGTTTGGTCACGAAGGTTTCCTCGTCGCTCCAGGCGGCGCTACCGGCGATACCTTGGTCGGTAACATCGAAAAGATTGCTGATCCGTTTTTGGAAAGCAGTGCGTCCTCTGACCCAGGCGTTGAGGCCGCAGGTAATGGGGTGGGTGCCAGCGGAGTCGTTGATCGTGAGTATCGGGGCGTTGGGGGAGAAATCGATTTTGACTGATTTGATGCCCAGCTCGTTTTCGCCGAACGTGTAGGTTTTTCCGGATACATTTTTTTCGCGGGCGACGTGCGATGATCCGTTTTGCACCGGTAAGGCCAGGGTTGTCAGTTTGTGGGTGAGCTTCTCTTGCGCCGTGGGATTGGAGGCCAGTGGGCTGGCGTGAATTGCCGGGAGCAGATGTTCCCAAACGAGATTCATGATCGTTTTCGTGTCATTCGTGCCGCTCGTGATGGCGAGCACCACGTCCAACTCGGGTAGAACGAAACTGAATTGACCCTGGGCGCCGTCGGCGCGGTAGCCGGTGGTTTTATTTCGCCAGAATTGATAACCGTAGCCTGCGTCCCAATTGCTGTCCGGGTCGCTGCCGGTGGAGGTCCGCCGTGACGTCGCCGTTTCAACCCATTTTTCGGAGAGCAGGCGCTGGCCGTTCCATACGCCCTTTTGCAGATAAAACTGACCGAATTTTGCGAGGTCCTCCGTCGTGATCGACAATCCACCGTCGCCGAGATTAATCCCCTCGGGGCTCAGGCCCCACGGATGCTGCTCGATTCCCAAGGGCGCAAAGAGCCGCAGTTGCAAATAGGCTTCGACCGTCATGCCGGTGACTTTTTGGACGATGGCGGCCAGCATGTAAGTTCCACCGGAATTATAGACGAAGTGGGTGCCGGGCTTGTGTGCGACTTCGCTGGCTAAAAACGCCCGGGTCCACTCGCCGCTTTTGAGCGCTCGCATCATCGGAATCGTGTCGCCCTGGTGTCCGCTGGACATCATCAACAAATCCTCGATGCGCATGGCTTTCATTTGGGGCGAGGGTGTGGCAGGGGCGAGGTCCGGAAAATACGGCAACACCAAGTCGTGAATGTTAAGCAGTCCTTCCTGCGCGGCGAAACCGATGGCGGTCGAAGTGAAGCTCTTCGATACCGAATACATGAGGTGAACATCCTGCGCGGCGTACGGCGCCCACCAGCCTTCGGCCACTACTTTGCCGTGGCGCAGCAGCATGATGCTGTGGACGGCGTCGATTTTGGTTTCCAGCGCACCGACCAAAGACAGAACTCCGGCTGAGTCGATGCCTTCGGCTTCGGGCGTGCTGCGGGGCAGGGAGGCTCGGACCTGGGCGAGCATCGGACCAAGCAAGGAGATGATCAATAACAGGGCGAGGGTCGGTAATTTCATCGGGCTCGTGAGTAATCTGGGAATGTTTTAAGGTGCGGGAGTACCCGGTGCTTTCGTGAGGTCGTAGACAAAAATTCCGTGGCCGACACCGGCGGCTTCTCCTGCCATCCCCATTTGAAAAGCGATGAAATGGCCATCATCGCTCACGACGGGATTGGAGCACTTGTAATTCGGATAGTCGCTGAAGTAAGTCAGGCGCGTGTACTCGCTGCTGCCGAAATCCAATTCCCTCACGTCGCCAAATGTTTTGGTTAGAAATAAAAGCTTGGTTCCATCGGCGGCCCAATCCGGACGTTCGCCGAATGCAGTGAGCTGCACAATATGCGGCGGGAGGTGATTGGGCGGGCTATCGCCGTTTTTCGGTTGGGCGGAGACGCGAGAAACGAACAGGCAAAGCGTAAAAAGGGTGAACCAGGTGAAAGGGATAGTCACAGCAGAAGGAGGATTTTTGTACGATAGCCTTGATCCGCTGAATAGCCCAAAGTCTTTTTGTCACAACAATCGACCGGTGCTTTGTTGGGGCGCTGATTCGGTGCCGGCTTGCATCGGGTTGGGACTCACCTTTCTTTCTCCCCGTCATTGCATCGGCTAAATTTTGGAAACACTAACCCCCACTCTCTGATGAACGCTTTGCTTCGTTTGGTTCCACTCTTGATTTTAGCTTTCGTGGCGGTCCTGCCCGCCCAGTCGGTGGCAGCGACGGATGAAAAACTTATCGCGATGGTATCGGCGGCTGACGATGAACGGCAGGCTGCGACTATCGCGGGAGATCCCGCGCGGCTGGAGGCGATATTCTCTGATGAGCTGCGTTACGCGCACTCAAGCGGGAAGATTGATACGAAGGCTTCCTATATCGATTCGCTGGTTTCCCATCAGACGGTTTACGAAAGCTTCGAGTACCGTGAACGCACTTTTCTGCCGGTGGCGCCGGGGATTGTGTTGATGAGCGGCCGGGTCTTCGTCCACGCCCACAATGGTGAGCAGAAGGTGGCGCTCGATTTGAATTTTCTCGCGGTGTGGCGTGAAGAGAATGGACACTGGCGATTCCTGGCGTGGCAGTCGTGTCGGAATCCAGCGGCGGTCGCGGCTCCGGCAGTCAAGTAGCGAGGGAGAAGTGGCAAAGGATTTCATTTTTCGCGTGGCGCAAATCAAAGCGACTTGAGGTCAAGGCGCTCCACCTTAAGAGGAGGCGCATTTCTTGCGCGGGATTCCATGCAAGTTTGTCAAAACAGGCTTGGCTATAATGCGAATTAGTTAGACGCTCGCGGGGTCTTTCAACGTAACTCAGCCCCTGTTTCACCATGCCCCGTCCAGTCACTCTCTTCACCGGCCAATGGGCCGACCTGCCGCTCGAAAAACTCGCCCCGCTCGTCAAACAGATGGGCTATGACGGCGTTGAACTCGCCTGCTGGGGCGATCACTTCGACGTCGATGCTGCCGCGACCAGCAAAAAATATCTCCAGGATAAATGGGCGTTGCTCAACGCGCACGGTCTCACTTGCTCCGCGATTTCAAGTCATCTCGTCGGCCAGGCGGTGTGCGATCGGATCGATGAACGGCACAAATCAATTCTACCCGCCGACGTGTGGGGCGACGGCGATCCCGAAGGCGTTCGCCGCCGTGCCGCAAAGAAGCTCGCGCTGACCGCAAAAGTCGCGCGCGCTTTTTTTGACGCGCAACCTGGCCGCAAAAGTGGTGACACTACGCCGGCTGTCGTCAACGGCTTCACTGGGTCTTCCATTTGGCATTCAATCTATGCATTCCCCCCGACGTCGCAGGCTTATTGGGAGGCAGGTTTTGTCGATTTCGCCAAGCGCTTTGGTCCGATTCTTGAGGCATTCGAAAAATACAATGTGAACTTCGGCCTCGAGGTGCATCCGACCGAAATCGCGTTCGACATCGCGAGCGCGCAGCGCGCCATTGATGCGGTCAAAGGCCACAAACGTTTCGGTTTCAATTACGATCCATCGCATCTCGGTTATCAGGGCGTGGACTACGTGAAATTTATCCGCGCGTTCGGCGATCGGATTTTCCACGTGCATATGAAAGACGTGTGGTGGGGCCACGGTGACGGCTC
>JANYFP010000349.1 GCA_025362555.1 Verrucomicrobiota bacterium | reverse complement strand
GGCTTTGGACGGCACTTGGTTTCTCGGCGCCAGTCAGGCATGGTTCGGAAACTGGGCGAATCACTTCGAATTCGGCTGGGATCAGGACACTGCGGCCGGCCTAGGTGGAAATGGAGGAGATTCCGGTGCCTATACTTATGGCACGGACTCTACGCACAACGCAGCTCAAGCGGCGGCACTCCAAAGCGCGGCGGTTGCCGCTTGGCGGGTCTGGCAAAAGAGTGTCGATCCTCGCTTCTACAAGGCCTGGGCGATCAACCTGAATGCTCCCTTCGAATCACCCGCTAGGAATATTACCTCCTCCAATCCCAATGGCTTCACGGTAACAGAAGACAGCGTTTCAAAGGGCTATGAGATCGAACTGAGTGCCGCACCGACCAAGAACTGGCGCCTGACGGCTAACGCGAGCAAGACGAACGCCGTGCGCACTAACATTGGCGGGACGGCGCTTGTGGATTTCATCACGAAATTCAATACGGCGCTGAATACGACGGCGGCTGGCGATCTTCGGATTTGGTGGGGCGGCTACGACGGCACCAACTCGGCGTTGGTCCAATGGAATTCAACCGTCAATTCGAATTATGCTCTGAAGCATATTCAGGAAGGTACCAACGTGCCGGAACTGAGGGAATGGCGTTACAACGGCATTTCCAATTATAGCTTCGATCACGGCTTTCTCAAAGGCGTGAACGTGGGCGGCGGCGTCCGTTACGAGTCGGATATCGTTATTGGCTACAAGCCGGTAAAAGGTGCCACTGCCACCTCGGTCGGCTACGATCTTTCTAATCCGTACAGGGGGCCATCCGATATTAACTTCGATGCATGGGTCGGATACGGCCGACGCATCTGGCGAAACATCGACTGGAGCATCCAGCTAAACGTGCGAAATCTATTCGTGGGTAATGAGCTCATCCCGCTCACGGTCCAGCCGGATGGATCGCCCGGAGCCTATCGTATAAGACCTCCGCAGACGTGGCAGCTAACCAACACGTTCAAGTTCTAACCAAATCAGGAATTTAAATTTCACGCGCCTCAGCTCACCGCTGAGGCGCTTTTTTTTGACCGGATGCGATGTGAATCAAAGCACACCGCACTGAACCTGAAGGTAAGCGTCGTTTCGGGTGCCTCATAGGCAGGGGGATAATTGCGTGATAGGGTGTCGTAATGGTAACCAATACGACGGATTCAAGCATGAGCGCGGAGGTGTTACTGGTCGAAACCGGAGAGAAACGTGACCGGTTGGGCCGGCGGATTACGCCGGTGTCACAGCGGGCGGAACTGGTGGCGTCGTGGCGGCAGAGCGGTCTGACGCAAACAGCGTTCGCACGGCGGGAAGGAATCAAGTACACCACTTTTTGCGTTTGGGCACAGGCGGAGCGAGCTGCGGGCCGGTTACCGGTGGTTCCGCCGGGTGGGTCTGTTCGCCAACCGGGGGTCGCAAAAAAGCCGACCGTGGGTTTTGTCGAAGCCTGCCTCTCCGGGCCGAGCAACCTCCTGGCGATTACCGGGCCCGGCTTGGAGGTGCGTTTGCCCGACGGCACCGTGTTGCGCGGGCCCAACGTGACGGAACTGGCCGCGCTCGTGCGGGCGATCAGGAGTTAACCCGATGTTACCTTTTCCAACCGCGATCAAGATCTTCCTGGCCGTTGAGCCGGTAGACATGCGCAAACAATTTAACGGTCTGTGGGCGGCGGCGCAGGAGAAGTTGCACGAAGATCCGAAGCACGGTGCGGTGTTTGCGTTCATCAACAAGGAGCGCACGCGGCTGAAGCTTCTGTATTGGGACGGCACGGGCGTGTGGGTGCTGGCGAAGCGGCTTGAACAGGGCCGCTTCTCGTGGCCTGCATCGAGCGAAAACCAAACCAAGCTCTCCCTGGCACCCGAGGCGTTCGCACTCCTGCTGGGCGGCGTCGAGCTGAAAAACGCTTCGCTCAAACCGTGGTACGAGCGGTGATGAAATCGTTTCGGCGCAGCCAAAAATAATTTAATTTTTGCTAAAATTATCCGGTCGCCACAGTCCAACTGGCGCAGGGCCTGCTCCCCTATTCTCGATGAGCGCGATGACGATTTCCCCCGAGCACGTGAGTTTCCTGCAAAAGGAAAACACCGAGCTGCGTGGCGAGATCGGCCAGTTGACCGCCCGCTGCGCGGAGTTGCAGGCCAAGCTGGCTCTGCTGTTGAAAAAGTATTTTGGCGGCGGCCAAAGTGAAACCATTGACCAGGCGCAACTGCTCCTCGCCATCGACGGCCTGAAAAAAGAAATCACCGCGGCGGAGCGGCCCATTGAGACGGTCACGTACGAACGTCCCGTCGGACCTGCGCCGAAGCGCACGCTGCCAGCGGAGAGCTTCGCGCATTTGCCGGTCAATGAGACCATCGAGATCCTGCCGGAATCGGTGAAAAAAGATCCCGCCCTCTATGAAAAGATCGGCGAGGAGCGGACCTTCGAAGTGGACCTCATTCCCCCACAGCTTTTCAAGCGCGAGATCGTGCGGCCAAAGTTCAAACACCTGCTCAACCGCAGTCTCCCTCCCGTCCTCGCCCCCGCCCCGGCGCGGATCACCCCCGGCGGCTTCGCCTCCGCGGGCCTCATTGCCTGGGCGCTCACCGCGAAGTACGTCGATCATCTTCCCTTCTACCGGCAGGAACAAATGTTCGCCCGCTGGGGCGCACCGATCTCTCGCCAAAATCTCTGCGACTGGGCCGGATTGGCCACGGCGCTCCTTGAGCCCTTGGTCAAACTCATGAAAGCGGATTTGCTTAAAAGCGGTTACGTGCAGGTCGATGAGACGCCGGTCAAGTATAACGATCCCGCGCTGAAAGACGGTCGAACCAGCCAAGGTTATTTATGGGCGCTCAGTCGCCCGGGAGGTGAGGTCGTCTTTGAGTGGCGCCGGTCGCGACGACATGAAGAAGCCGAAAAATTGCTCGGCGATTACCAAGGTGTTTTGCAGTCCGACGGCTATGAAGCCTATCCCGCTTACGCTCGCGCGCATCCCGGCGTCGCGTGGGTGGGATGCTGGGCCCATTGTCGGCGAGGTTTTTTCGACGCGATGGGTACCGCCCCGCGATCAGCCAACTTTATCCTGCGCCTCATCGGCCAACTCTACCACTACGAGCAACAATGGACCCAGACTGGCGTGCGCGGCCCGGCCTTGCGCGCCGCACTGCGCTGCGGTCATTTTGGCCTCACGCTTAATTTACTCAAAAGGAGCGCCGAACTGCTGCGCGCCCGCAGCCTGCCTCAGTCACCACTCGGCCAAGCCTGCGGCTATTTGCTCAATCATTGGACGCCGCTCACCGCGCACTTGCAGCACGGCCAAACCCAGCTCGACACCAACGCAATTGAGAATGCCATCCGGCCTTCTGCGATCGGAAAAAAGAACTGGCTCTTCATCGGCCATCCCGACGCGGGCGACCGGGCCGCGGTGCTCTACTCGCTGTTTGGTACTTGCCGCCGCTACGGCCTCAAGCCTCAGGAGTATTTGAAAGACGTGCTCGCGCGGTTATCCGCGATGACCAATCAAGACGATCTCCGTCCGCTGCTGCCCGGTCAGTGGAAAAACGTGACGCCAGCACCGGCTACGCCTACGGCTTGACCACGTCGTATTGGTTACCAATACGATCTGTGGCGGAAACCAGCCCAGCGTTGGCCTGGTAACCAATCCAACGCACCCTCCCGTGCCAATTCCGACCTAATGTCCGAGGCACTCGGAACGACGCTTACCTCGATGTCATCAATCCTGCGCTTAATCTCTTCGTCCGAAGCGGTGTCCACCGCCGGATCAGGCAGACGATAATTGGACATCAGCAGGCCCTCAAAAAGCTTCTCTACCTCGTCGGCGGGCCAGCTCGTAGTTTCGGCGAGGACTTGATCGACGGTCATTGGTACGGACAAAAAGCGGATCGCGAAACCGAACCGGTTCTCCGGGCGACGATGCTGACGGAGAATGGCCAGATCAGTTTCGTTGAACGTGTAGAGCCGGATCAACTCGTCATTGCTGTCAGGCAGTGCGGCAGGCTGGCACTCTCCGCAGCAGAAAGGATTAAGCGGCGTGGCATACTGAAGCTCTTGTTCGCGTGGTGAAATAGTGAGCGTCGGAATTGGCACGGAGGCTGGGCCGTATTGTTCCCCGCTACCTAAGTTTTCTACGCAC
>JANYFP010000343.1 GCA_025362555.1 Verrucomicrobiota bacterium | reverse complement strand
ACGGCCAGATTCCTGCCAACGTGCGCCTCGATGACGGCCAACCCGACTACTCCGGCGTCGGCAACATCGCCTCGATCGACAGCGGACTCTGGGTCATGATCGCGCTCTATAATTTCGCACACCGTACCGGTGACCACACGTTGCTTTACCGTCACGCCGATCGACTCCAGACGATCATGAACTGGCTGAGTGCGCAGGATTCCAACAACGACGGCCTGCTCGAAATTCCGGAAGCGGGCGACTGGACCGATCTCTTCGGCCGCAGCTACAATGTGCTCTACGACGAAGTTCTCTGGTTCCGCGCGAATGTCTACTACGGTCGCATCCTCGAGCTCATGGGCCAATTCGACCGAGCGGCGGACTACCTGCGTTGGTCGCAGAAAATCCGGAGCCGTTTACTCGACATCTTCTGGCCGACCACCACTCCGGCGGATAATACCCCGCGGCAAAATCGCTTTGCGGACCGACAGGCTGGTCTCGGCGACACGCAATACCTGCTGGCGGAAATCACGCCCTTCGCGTTCAACTGGCGCTGCGACACCTATGGCAACATCCTCGCGTTCCTCATGAACGTACTCGACGTGGATCGCGCCCGCACCGCTTTTCGTTTCATGTGGGGCGTCGGCGTCAACCAGCCGTGGCCCGTCACCAATCTCTACCCGGTCGTGCAGGCTGGCGATCCCGATTGGCGCGCGTATTACACGGTCAATCTGCTCAACCTGCCGCACCATTATCACAACGGCGGCATCTGGCCGCTTGTCGGCGGACTCTGGGTGCGATTCATCCATCGACTCGGCTTCCATGAAGTTGCCTGCCGCGAGCTCGTGCGTCTCGCCGAATTGAATCATCTCGGCCGCGATCACGAATGGGAATTCAATGAATGGGCCCACGGCCAGACCGGTCGCCCCATGGGCAAAGCGTATCAGGCGTGGTCCGCCGCCTCCTTCCTCCGCGCCTGTCACGAACTCGAGGCAGATCCAAAAAATCTGGTCGACACCTGAAGCGACATTCTCGGGTCGTTGCTCCCTCGATTCGTCTCGATCAAATCATGGACCGCATGGTCACCGCATGGTCTGACTCAGTGGGCCGCTGCGTCCACCGCTTTAACGGGCAAGGCCACCAGTGACACCAACGTGATCATCAATCCGGTCAGCAAAAGCCAGGTCGCGAACTCCGGCGGCACCGTGGGAACAGCCAAAAGCGAAGAAGCCGCCAACGCCACCATCGTGAAATTGGGACAAAGCAACAAATAGATTCCCTCATCCCCACCCAATCTGGCGAAACGGCGGTGCCAGACTTGTCGAAAGGCCATGATTAACGCCCCCGCCACCACCGCCAATAACGCCGAGCGAGAAAGCAGCGCGGCCAGCGGGACCTGCGTACCGAGCGCGGTGAAAAAAAGCGGAATCATAAAACGCCGGCTAATCGGCGCCAAACAATCTTCCAAATTGCGCCCATCGTGCCGGACGCGGCTCGCAAACAAACCGAGGAAAAACGCCGTCTTCGGTCCCGAAAGTCCACACCGCTCGCCGACGGCGCAAGAGGCCAGCACCAGCAGCGTCACGAAATGCAACTGCCAGTGCGTGGTCCGCTCCAACAAATACTGCAGCAGTTTCGTCACGTGCACTGAGATGCGACTGCAGGTGTAGATCACGAGCGCCATCCCGGTGAGCTTAAGTACGATCAGCCAGGTCGGCGCATGGCCGAGAATGGTCGTCTCCACCGCCAGCAAGACCACGGCCAGCACCTCCAACAGCACCATCACTTGCAGGACAAAGTTACGGGCGTGTCCATCGAGCCCTGGATAATCCTTCCACGCCGCATGAGCCATCCCGAGCGAACAAGCGCTCAGCGCCGCCGCCGCAATAAAGGATTCCAGCCACGGCAAACCGGCAAATCGCGCGAGCGCGAGCAACACCGGATACTGGGGCAACACCCACCGCAGTACATAGGTCCAAGGTTGCCAAAGTTGCCGAAAGGCCGGCAGATCAATCTCCAACCCGACCTCAAACAACAACAGCACAAAGCCAATCTCACCGGCCTCCCGAATCATGTTGGCCACCTCCGGCCGAACCATCGGGCCGACAAACAATCCAAAACAAACGAACGCCGGATAAACCAACGCCGGCCGCTTCAGCCACGCACACATATCCGGCACCGCCATCACTAGCAGTAAAAGGATTACAAGGAGTTCAATGCTGGTCATGCGCTGGTAGTTTTTTTGGTGAAGGAAATCCCCATCGATGCATCGAAAACTCGATGATGTTATCATGAAGCAATAGCCAACCCATCCAATCCGTCGCCCAATTAAAGTTAATTCCCATTCGTTCTACTGACCTCGCACTCGATCACTTGGTTGCCAGCGCCATTCGGTTAATTCGCTCATAAGCTAAACTCACCTTTCCTTCCCCGCAGGATTAGCCACCCGCTATTTCACACGCAGCGTCACACCCGACCGTACTCAAATATCTCCTAATTGTGGGCGAAGTACAATCTCCTCCACGACGGTGTTACGACCCAATCGGTAAACCTCGAGAATCGCCCGGGCCACATCTTCCGCCGGCATAATGCGTTTCCGCTTCACGCCCGACTTCGACCAGGACGGCGTCCACGTCGCACCGGGATGAATGCAACACACGCGCACGCCTTTGTCCTTCAACTCAGCGCGCATCACGGCGCTCAATCCCGTCACCCCGTATTTTGCCGCACAGTACGCCGTGCCGTTCGGGTAGGCCTGCTGCCCGGCGATCGAACTCATGTTAAATACATCGCCCCGCCCGCGCTTCACCATACCGGGCACAAACGCCTGCGAGACGATAAAGACGCTGCGTAAATTCGCGGCGATCTGAGCGTCGAAATCCACGAGCTTCGTTTCAAGAAACGACGCACCGAAGAATTTCCCCGCGTTGTTGATGAGCACGTCCACGTGTCCGAAATGTTTATTAACCGTCCCAGCCATCTTCGCCACCGACGCTTCATCACTCACGTCGCAAGGAAAAATCTCCACGTTCGCCTTGAGTTTGATGCAGGCGCGCGCGACCGCTCCGAGATTCTTCTCACTGCGCGCCACCAAGGCCAATCGCGCCCCGGACAACCCTGCCGCGAAAACTTTAGCAATGGCCGCACCGATGCCCTGGGAAGCACCCGTGATGAGAACAACCGGACCGGATTTCACTGCGGATTTCATAAATACATTTGGCCACCACGAAACACACCCAACACACGAAAAGAGAGTTCGTTAAGTGGACTTGGAATAATTTCGTGTGTTTGGTGTGTTTCGTGGTGATCAATTCTTCAGCACAACAGTGAACCGAAGTCCATGAAGTCAGCGGTAAAACCACCCGGCACGCCTTTGCAGATCACGCTCACGGCATCGTGCGAGTGCAACGACTCAAGGTGCGTGCAGGCGATGCGGAAATCTTTGATCCGCTTCTCGGCATCAAACTCCTTGTAGAGCAAGCGGGCGGCGTCCTCGACGAATTTCAAATACGCGCCGTTGAGCTCGGCGAACGCCTGCTCATCTTCGCGCTTCACCATCACCTGCGTCTCGGTCTGCAACGCCGCGAGGCACAGCGCATGCACGTCCTCGATCCAGATTTTTTTGCCGTGCTCTTCTTCAATTACCACCCGGGCTTTGCTGCGCTGCGAATGCGGCACGCCATACGCCCCTCGTTTGTCACGCGCATGCTCGGTCAATTCCGCCGAGCAGGGACACGCCGAAGAATAGACAAAATCAAAATGGATGAAACGGCGGTAACGTCCATCACGCGTCATCACGCCCTCGAAGGCCACGTTGTAGAATTGATAGCCATCCAGCCCGCTGCGCAGACTCGTGCGAGTCATCGGATACGAAAAGGAAATCTTCAGCCGCGCATCCTTGGTATCAACGTTGCGCAGGTAGCTCTTGAGGATTTTCCCCATCCACTCACCGGTGGTGACGCCATCCTTGTGCTCATAAAACGAACGCATGATGCGGCTCATGTTAATCCCCTTCAACTCAGCCTCGAGTGACACCGTACCCGTAACGCTGGTCTCGAGCACGAGCGTTTTCCCGGCTTTGGTGCGGTAGTTGAGCGGCAGTTTGAAATTATGGATGCCGACTTGCTGGATCGGAACATTCGCTCCCTGGATGGCTTCGTGCGCGACTTCCATCATGTCGGGCATGGTGGCACGATAGGCATCGGTGGGTTTGAATTTCTTATCGTAGGTCCGCTTGATGGGCGGAATCTTGCCGCAATCAGAGCGGTGGAGATACATTTGTTTCATGGCAACGGGTCGTTTTTAGTTTGGTTGGCCGCGGGTGACGTAACCGCGGAAAAGATCAGAG
>JANYFP010000327.1 GCA_025362555.1 Verrucomicrobiota bacterium | reverse complement strand
GGGTTCGGCAATTGGGACGGAAGATCGATCAGGCCGTACAACGCGCAGTGCTGCGCGTGGGGGAATTGCGGATAATAGCTGGCTGGGTTCGGTGAGGCTTGGTTGTGATCGATGGCTTGCCAGGTTTGCAGATCGAAGGTCGCGAGCACGCGCTTGATCGGCTGGGTTTCGTGGAACAGGTAGCCGAGCACCGCGCTGCGACCAAACGCACAACGCGCGACGGCGGCGGGTTCGTCGAGATGACCGTGGAATGGAGCCGGTGAATGCTGCAGATCGCGCGGGTAGGGAATGGTCGCGACCAGTTCGCGGGCGATTTCCGCGAGTGGTCGAGCCGGCTGGCGCCGCTGCTCGCGCAATAATCCTTGGAGCGCGCGGCCAAATTCGTGCCAGCGCAATGAACCGGAGGGCACCGCGAAATCCACGGGCGGGGTGGCGACGGCGACGTGATAGGTGATGGTTTGGAAAACCGACCAACGGCCTTCAATCTCCAATGCTTCGAGCGCAACCGCATTGGTTCCGGGGGATAGATCGATCGCAACATGAAACTCCGCGAGAGCGAAAGGGTGGCCGGTCTGGAAGTGGGTTGCCAGATCGGCACGGGGGAATCCGTGGATGCCGGGAAAAATCCGCGAACCCACGCGGGCCCGCACATCAGTGAAGAGTCCGCCGGGTTTCGGCCACACCCAGCCGCGCAACCAGTGTTTGCCGGCGGGCAACGCAGCTCCCGGTGGGGGTGACTCAAGCTGGCTGAAACTGAAATCGGTTTCTGGCATGCGCGGTGGAAATCAACGGCGTGCGGCGTGAATGGCAATCGTATGATGTGCCAACTCCAACTGGCGCGGAAGGCTCAGTGCAGTATCGAAATGGGTTTCCACCCGGGTGCGCGCGTGGGCGGCGTAGTCGCGCGCAAGTTCCGGTCGCGATAAGAGTCGGGCAAGTCCATCGGCGAGCGCAGAGGAATTTCCGGGTGGCACCAGCAGCGCTTCTTTTTCGTGTGCGACCATCTCCGGAATGCCGTGAACCTGGGTGCTGAGAATCGGAACCAGCATTGCCATCGCTTCAAGCACCACACGGGGAAATGATTCTTCGTAGCTGGAGCAGACGAAGAGATCGGCGGCGCCGAGGTAGTCGTAGGCGCGGGGCGTTTCAGCGACGATTTTTAGGTTCGGGCGGCCAAGACTGGTGATGAGATCCGCCACTGATTGGTCGAACGGGGTGCGGCGTCCCCCGACCATCCAGAAGTCGCCTTGGGCGGCGAGCTCCGGGTGGCGCCGCCAGAGCAAATCGACGGCCCACGCGAAGACATGCTGGCCTTTGCGTTCGCAGACGGCGCCGAGATTGACCACTAATTTTCTTTCGGGCGCAACGTTGAGTGATTTGCGCAGGGCGTTGCGCGAGTGCGCGGCCCGGTGCGCATCGATGGCGGCGAGATTGATCCAACCGGGATTCAGGTGGTAGTTGGCGTGGGTCGCGAGCGGTTCGTAGTAATTCGCCGTGGACGCGGTGTTGAATGATACGCGGGTGGCCAGGCCGAAACTTGCCTCGACGAAAGGAATGATGCTGCTCGCTCCAGTGCCATGATAAAAGGCCGCGGGAGTGGTGCTTTCGTGAATGTAGAACAGCGAGGGTTTCCCCGCCTGATGGGCGAGGTGAATGGCCCAATAACTCGCGAGGGTGTTCGCGACGATCAGTCCCGCGCTGGAGCAGTCGACTTCGTGCGAAAGTTTTTTCAGGGCGGCCCGCCAAGCGCTGGCCGATGCCGCGCGGGTCAGGGCGGCGGCATCGACGATCCGCACCGTGGCGCCAGCGGCGATAAATTCCTGGCGCAGCAGGCCATCGCTCGCGCTGATCAACGTCAGGTGAGCGCCACCGTTCGCGATGAGGTGACGGCAATATTCGAGGAGGAGGAGGGGTGCGCCTTCGTAGTCGAGATTCTGCGTGAAGACCATCACGGGGCCGAGCGGAACCGTGATGGGTGATGGAATAGAGTCGGCGCGCGAAGCTGTTTTCTGGCGGCGCCGCGGTGCTCGAATGGAAAAATGCCGCCAAGTGTGCCAGAGTTTTTTTCGCAAGGCAGTTCCGCCGGTGACGTTGATCCCTGCCGCTTTCAGTTGGGTGTAGAGCACGCGGGCGGTTTGAAGAAAGAGGAGCGGTGAGGCGGGCGGGAAGGGTTTCTTTTCGTCCTCCACGCCGTAGGTGAAGGTTTGCTGTGCGGCGCACAGATGGAGGCTGCCGTCGTTCAATTCGGCATAAAGCCGCAGCGTGACGGGTCGCGGTAATTGCTCGGGAATCTCTATGTAGCCTTTCACATTGCTGAGAACAGCATTTGCGAATTGAGGGAAGATTTGTGGAGCGATGGGCGACGCGCCGCCGTGGGCGACGGTCTGCCAGACGTGGAGATCAAACGTCGCGACGATCCGCTTGATCGAAGCGTGTTCATGAAAAAGATAGCCATCGACGATGAGCCGGCCATAGGCGGCGCGCGTGATGATGGCGGGCTCGCGGAAAAAACCATGGAAGGGCGCGCCGGGGTGAAGCAGGTATCGCGGACAAGCCAGTGAAGCCACGAGGCCGGTCGTAAGCTCTGCGAGGGTGGTGGTGGGTTCCGCCGCGCGCAGCCGCAGCAGATGATACAGCAGATCAGAAAATTCGGGCGCGTGAATCGGCGCTTCGGCGTCGGGAATAAAGGGCGCGGCGGGCGGTCCGGTTATTTCCACTTGTCTCGTGACGACAGGCCGCCAGTCACCGCTGATTGCGAGTGCTTCAAATTCGAGCGTCGCGGTTCCCGGTTGGAGAAAGATCAGAGCTTCGAAGGCCGCCGGCAGGTGCGGGGTCGGGTGCTTGAAGTGGGCCGCGAGATCGGGTCGGATGAATCCATAAACCGCCGGCCAGATTTTTCCTGCATAGCGAAGGCGAAGATCGGTGAGCACTTCGCCCGGGTTTTCGACGAGCCAGCCGCGCAGGAGATGGCGACCAGCGGGGAGCGATGCGTTCGCGGCCGGATGCTCGAGGTTAAAAAAACCGTGGGCGAATTCGATCATGTCAGGCGCGAGGTTTCATTAAGGGTTATCCCGTTTCCGCTGGAACTGGAGTGGAGCAAGCAGAGCTGGATTTTTATTGAGCGACGCGGCGGATAACATGGGCACTCACTTTTGTTCATCTTAAACCAGCGCGGCGAGTGTCTTTTTCACGGGATGGAATTGATCGGAAATGACGTGCCTATTTTGATCCCTGAGAATCAACCGGCGCCACCTCCCGTTTAGTGGATCGTCACCGTTCTACTCCGGTACGACCAACCGGTCCACGGCTACTTTCATGGATAATCCTTCCAGCAACGCACGCACCGGGGCTGAGGCTCGTCCGCGTTGCCAGGCGACCAGCAGATCCCATTTCGCCGTGGAATCGCGCAGCGGCCGAAACACCACGCCGGGCACTGGAATTTTTTTCGTGTAATCCGGCAGCAGTAGGACGGCGTTCTCCGTCACAACGAGGGAAAGACCGTGCGAAAGGCTGTCCGAATCCTGGACGAAGCGCGCCCTGAAACCGGCGCGGCGGCAGAGTTGTTGCACCCAGCGGTTGTGGCCCGGTACGTCCGCTTCCGAGGCGCCGACAAACACCTCCGAGCGCAACTCACTGAGTTTGATCGAGGCTGCGGCGGCGAGCGGATGATTTTCCGCCAACGCCACGACCACCGGCCTGGCGGCCAGCTTGCGGACATAAAACTCCCGGGCGAGAAATGCGCCGGAGTGGCCGATGAGCGCCAGATCGATTTCGCCTTTGCGCAGTGCCGCGATTTGTTCGCCGGGCGAGAGGTCGAGCAGTTTCACTTTCACTTCGGGATGTTTGCGCCGGAACGCAGTCAGAGCGGCGTGCAGATAATCGGGCGCAGCCGAAAGTAAATATCCCACGCGCAATTCCGCACTCTGTCCGCGGGCCCGCTTGCGCACCCCGGCGAGCACGTCATCGAATTTCTCCAAGACCGGTCGAATGCCCTCGAGCAGGAGCTGGCCGGTGGCGGTGAGAGCGACGCCACTGGAACTGCGTTCCAGCAGCGGTCCGCCAATTTCATGTTCCAACGCATGCATCTGCCGCGTGAGCGTGGATTGCGAGACGCGCAGCCGCTCGGCCGCCTTGCTCAGGCTGCCCAGTTCGGCGATGGCGAAAAACGAACGGATGAGATCAAGGTTCAAAGTGAAACCGAGGGTATGCGCGAAACGCATGACGGCAAGCCGTTCCGCGCAGTAGGCGAAGACCACGTCCGGTGGTATATTCGGTCCATGAAAAAGACCTCACGTCTCTCCCTCACTCTTCGAGTCACCGCGATCGCGGCCCTGCTTGCCGCTCTCGGTCTCTGGGTGGCGACCGGTTCGCACCGTGGCTGGACCCAGACCAGTAAAGTCATTCAGCAACACGACGAAATTACCGGCATCGACTATCCGGTGCGCGTGCCGGGATTTGTTGCCGGCGTGGAAGTCCTCGCGGGCGGTGTGGCCGCCGCCGCCGTCCTCGGTGGCGCGAGTTTATTCACGAATCGCCGTCGCACCGCGAGCGCCTGATCGCACTCATGCTCAACCTTTCAAACTCTATTTAAATATCATGAAAAATACATCACTCCGTTCTTCTCTCCAACTCGCCGTGGCGCTCAGCGCCACCGCTCTGATCGCCTCGGCGGCGACGCAGTCTTTTGATTTCAAGGATCCAAAGGGCGTCAATAACGTCCAGTTTAAGCTCGATGCCCCGCTCGAATCCATCACCGGCACGGGCACAGGCATCAGTGGCACGGTTTCATTTGACGGCGCGGCACCCGAGTCGGTCACGGGTCGCATTGTGTTGGATACCGCTTCACTCACCGTGGGAAATCCGCTCATGGGCGAGCATCTCCGCAGCGCGAACTGGCTGGATGTGGCAAAATATCCCGCGATCGTTTTCGAAGTCGTCAAGGTTGCCAACGTCCATGCGAAAGGCGCGCAAATCGTCGGCGACGTCACCGGTCGGCTCACCGTCAAGGGGGTGACGAAGGATGTGACCGTTCCGGTTACCTTCACGTTACTCGCTGACAAACTCGGCGCCCGATTGGGCAACGAAAAGCTGAAGGGCGATCTGCTCGTGCTTCGCGCCAACTTCGAGATCAACCGCAGCGAGTATGATATCATGCCCGGTCAATCGACGGACAAAGTGGATGAAGTCATTCACCTCTCGCTCAGTATTGCGGGCGCCGCGCCCCGTGCTTAAAAATTAATTACAACTGTGACGCTGACCTTTCGTCAGCGTCACACCTTTTGCGGTGAACCCGCGCTCCCTTTCCAACGACTACGACCATGCAAACTCCCACCGGTATCCACCACGTCACCGCCATCGCCAGCGACCCGCAGGCCAATGTTGATTTTTATGCCGGCTTGCTCGGACTGCGCCTTGTGAAGAAGACCGTGAACTTCGACGATCCATCGGCCTATCATCTTTATTACGGCGACGAAACCGGCACGCCCGGCACCATCGCCACATTTTTTTACTGGCCGGGAGTTGAGGCGCAAGGTCGGGTGGGCCCAGGCCAGACGACGCGCTTGAGTTTCTCTACGGCACCTGACGCCCTGTCATTTTGGCAAGAACGCCTGACGCGCAATGGCGTGACGGTCCAGCGCCTGAATCGTTTTGGCGAAGACGTACTCACGTTCACTGATCCTGACCAGATTCCGGTCGAAATTGTCGCGGTCGCAAATGATGACCGCCCGGGCTGGACTCGTGCGGCCGGCATTCCCGCCGAGAAAGCACTGCGCGGTCTTCATACGGCTGAGTTGACCGTGCGCTCCGGTGCTCCGACGGAGAAACTGCTCACTGGTGATATGGCCTATCGCGTGGTGAAACGCGAGGGGAACCGCGCCCGGTTTGAAGCGGGTGCGGGCGGCTCCGGCACGTATATCGATGTCATCGCTGATGCGAAAACTTCACCGGGTGTCGGTGGCGTTGGCACCATTCACCACATCGCCTGGCGCGTGTCAGGAGATGGA
>JANYFP010000304.1 GCA_025362555.1 Verrucomicrobiota bacterium | reverse complement strand
GTAGGTGGGATTTTCCGCCTGCGGATTATTAGTGGCGTTGCAGTCGATCGTTTCGCCTTCGGCGATATTAGTGAGGACGATCTTGATGGGCTTAAGCACGCCGAGCCGGCGTTGCGCCGTGGGATTGAGTTCGCTGCGGACCGCATTTTCGAAGACGCCGATTTCAGTCAGCGAATCAAATTTGGTGACGCCGATGCTGGTGACGAATTGGCGAATGGCGCTCGCAGGAATACCGCGGCGGCGAAGGCCGGAGAGGGTCGGCATGCGCGGGTCGTCCCAGCCGGTCACGACTTTTTCGGTGACGAGTTGGAGCAGTTTGCGTTTTGAGACGATGGTGTAGCCGAGATTGAGTTTCGCGAATTCGTATTGGTGCGGCAGGGCGCGAGGGAGGCCGATGTTTTCAAGAATCCAGTCGTAGAACGGGCGGTGATCAACGAACTCGAGCGTGCAAATGCTGTGGGTGATGCCTTCGAGGTAATCGCTGAGGCAGTGGGCGTAATCGTAGAGCGGATAGATGCACCATTTGATTCCGGTGTGATGGTGGGCGGTGTGGCGGATGCGGTAGAGCAGGGGATCGCGCAGCCAGATGTTGGGCGAGGCCATGTCGATTTTCGCGCGAAGGGAGCGGGCGCCATTGGGGAATTCGCCGGCTTTCATCCGCTCAAACAGATCAAGATTTTCCGCCACGGTCCGAGTGCGGAAGGGGCTGTCTTTGCCGGGCTGGTCCGGGGAGCCGCGGTATTTTTCGGTTTCTTCGGCACTCAAATCGCAGACATAGGCCTGGCCTTTTTTGATGAGCGTGATCGCGTACGCGTAGAGTTGATCAAAATAATCCGAGGCAAAAAACGGTTCGCTGTCCGGGCCGGGGGCGACCGGGGCGAGGTAGAAATCGGGCTGGCCGTTCACGGTGCCTTGCGATGGGGCGGCGCCTTTTGGTTTGAAACCGAGGCAGTGATCCGCCCAACCGGCGACGAGCCACTTTACATCGGTGATGATGGAGTCGACATACTCTATGTCCTCTTTGGCAGGATTGGTGTCATCCATCCGCAGGTTGCATTGGCCGATATTTTCGCGGGCGATACCGAAATTGAGGCAGATAGATTTGGCGTGGCCGATGTGCAGGTAACCGTTGGGCTCGGGCGGAAAGCGGGTGACGATTTTCGGGGTGCGCTGGGTGGAAACATCGGTCGCAACGATATCGCGGATGAAGTCAGTGGGGGCGAGCGCGGGTGTGGAGGGATCGGCGGACATGAACTGGCAAATTGAATAATCGAACGGGGCGAGGCAATGCCGCAATTTCGGACCGGGCCGGTGCGAAGGTGGACGCAGTTTGCCGATTTTACCAAGGCTGCCGCCTTCGCGTAAGTGCGGTGGCGAGCCAAGACGACGGAAAAGCCGGACGCGTTGGGGTCGTGAACAAACGGGAAAACGACTCCGGCGGCCGCGTTCCACCCGGTATTGTTCTGTTAGGTGTGGTGAGGGCACCCCGCCCACAAAATCACCCAATTCAGAGGGGCGACTTGGAACTTAACCGAATAATCCCAGCTCAACTTGCCTGAGGTTAAGTGGTGCTGCTGGATGGCGCTGCTTCGTAAATTCCACTGGCTTTGGTGAATGGAGATTTTGTCTTCGTGCGGAACGCGGGAGGGATTCCTTCCGTGGTCATTTCCTTGATCAGCCCAGTGAGGTAGGGAATCAGTTGTTTCTTTCGGCTGACGACTCCGGGAAGATCGAAAATCTGGTCTTGCTCGACGTGGGCATAGGAGATGCGGCGGATAAATTCCGGATCGCCTTTGACGAGCATGAGCGAGTTCTGCGTATTAATGTCGGTGATGAGGAGGCAGGAGAAGGCGAGGCGTTCGTCGTTGCGGAGATCGGCCAGGGCCCGGGACATGGCTTTGGCGTGTTGCCAGAAGTTATCAAAGCCGAGCTCTTCAACTTGGGAGACGGAGAACCGCACTTCGTCCTCGTCGTAGATCTTGAAATCGGAACGGACGATTTTATCGGGCGGACTGGCGAGGATCACGGAGCCGGAACTGAAGATGAGTTTGGCGAGTGCCTTGGCTTTGATGTCGGCGAAAGTTTCAAGCCAGGTGAGGATGCTGGCGTCCTTCTCCGTCGACGTCGGGCTTTGCAGCAGGAGGGTGTCGGAAATGAGGCCTGACATCATCAAGCCGGCGATCTCGGGTGACGGCGTTAGTCCGTAGCGGCGGAAGAGGTCGGCAACAATGGTACAGGTGGAGCCGACGGGTTCATTGATGAAGAGAATGGGCTGGGGCGTGGCGATCGGTCCGAGGCGGTGGTGATCGATGATCTCCGTGATGGTGACCTCGTCGGCCCCGGGCACGGCTTGAGTCAGCTCGTTGTGGTCGACGAGTACGATGCGCGTCGGGACTGGTTTCAGCAGGTCGGATTTGGTGAGGATGCCTTGGAGAGTGCCGTCTTCGCTGGTCACCATCATGGCGTGGGGCGCGCTCGGGCCGAATTTTTTGCGGATCTCGGCGATGCGCATATCGGCATTGAGGGTGGTGAATTTGCGTTCGATCAAACTCTCGATGGTCGAGGCGGTGCGGACAAACCAGCCGGTGGTGGCGGTGTCGTGGGGACTGACGATAATGCTCACGCCGCGGGCCCGGGCGAGGGTTACGATGCGGGCGTCGACGGGCAAATTGCCACTGATAATCAGTGAGCGAATACCGAGTTCAATGGCGCGCTGTTGAATGTCGAACCGGTCACCGACGATGATGAGGGATTTGTCGGGGGGGATATTTTCTTTTTCAGCAATGGTCCAAAAGGTGGTGATATCCATTGCGCCGATGCGGACGAAAAGATTATCCACCCGATCCTCATCGACGATGTGGAGCACGGAGGCTTTGAGGGAAGCGACGATGTGCGCCAAGCTGGTGCGGACCTGCCGCATGGTGCGCGGGTCCTCAAGGCGGGGAATAAAGAAATGGCCGAGTTGGGAGAGGGTCAGGGTGCCGACGGCGCGATTGCGGGTGGAGACGATCGGCAAAACCGTAATGGGGTTTTGATCAAACACGCGCAGGGCGTCAGCGCAGGTGGCATTGAGATCAACGGAAAGAATATCCGACACCATGATATCGTGCGCGCGGGGTGAGACATCGCTCAGATAAAACGGCAGAGGCGTGCGGAAGCGGCCGAGAATGGCGTCGATGCGTGCGTTGGAATTGCCGCAACGGGCCGCCACATATCCGTGCTCGCCGCGAGCTTCCTTAAAAGCGGCGTAAGCGATGGCGGAGCAGATCGAGTCGGCGTCCGGATTTTTGTGGCCGATGACATAGGTGGTATTAGCGGTGGCCATAATTGATGGGCGAAAGATAGGTAGCTATCGGTGCCGAGGTGAAGACATAAAAGAACCCGACCAGTCAAAGTCGGGTTCTTTTTTTGCAAAAACCAGGGAACCTGGCGTGCCCTGAGGGATTGAGCCCAGCCGTTGGGCGGGTTGGTGCGAAGCGCATGAGCGAAACTCGTCCGGAGACCGGGTTCCATGAAGGCGAATCTATCGCGTCGAAATATTATTTCTGCGATGGATCGACTGGGGACACCATGCCTACAAAAGCGGCCGGTTTTAGCGGCTCATGGTACGTCGCGGAATAATTTTACGGGGCGTTTTCTGCCACGGTTCCGGCGAGCGTACCGACTCCCGCCAACGGGGTAGCGTACACTCGCGCACTCAGGCTCGCATTGGAGTTGTAGGGGATGGCTTGGAGAATGGAGACGCCCTTGGTTCCGTTGTTCAAGGTGAGCTGGCTACCTGTCTCGGTGAGATTTGGGTAGAATTGAACATTGCCACCGAGGAACGCCACGTGCCCGCCGGTATCTTTATAGACTCCGTTGGTTGCACTCCAGATTCCCGTGGCGAGCAGCCCCCGAGTGTACGCGACCGGAGTACTTGGCGCGTCACTCATCTTCAGGCCGCCGACAAATTCGAAACTGAGCACCCGCCCGGTGACGAAACTGGGATCAAGCACGCCGTGATCAGCCGGACTGACGATCGCGGTCGGATACGTCCCACTGAATTGCGGATCGTTCTTAGCGAAGAAGAAATTCGGATCGGTGACGATGCCGCGTTTCGCCAGGATGCCGACCCAGAGGAAAGGCCCGGAGCCTCCAGTGACTGGGACGGGAACTTGCGCGGCGATCGCCACCGGGTCGGGGAGGCGATCATTGTTATCCGCCGCGTAGATAATCGCCGCCTTGACGATTTCGCGGAGGTTATTGGCGTCCACTGTCCGCTGGGCGGTTTCGCGAACTTTGCCGACGGTGGGGAAGATCAAAGCCGCCAGAATGCCAATGATGGCAATCACGGTGAGCAGCTCGATGAGGGTGAAACCTGACTGTTGGGTACGTGTTTTCATAGGGAGACAAACGACGGCCCGCTGCGGAGAAAACAGTCTGAGTCAGAAACGGCAAATACAAGCGTTTTCTCTCACACGGAGACTGGACAAAGCGCACCGCTTTGCTGCAATACCCACCTCATGATCGTTTATCTCGATGGTAAGTATGTCGATTCCTCCGAAGCGAAAGTCTCGGTTTTTGACCACGGCCTGCTCTATGGCGACGGCGTGTTCGAGGGTATTCGCATTTACCAAGGAAATGTTTTCCGGCTGGATGAACATCTCGAACGCCTCGAGCAATCGGCGAAGGCGATCATGTTAGCCGTGCCGTTGTCCCGCTCAGCCATGGCTGAGGCCGTGTGCGAAACGTGCCGCCAAAACAAACTCGCCGATGGCTATATCCGCCTCGTGATCACGCGTGGTGCGGGCGACCTCGGCCTGGCGCCGTGGCTCTGCGAAAAGCCGACGCTCTTTATCATCGCGAGTAAGATTTCCCTCTACCCGCAGGAACATTATGACAACGGCTTGAGCATTGTCACTGTGGCTACTCGCCGTATCGCGCACGATGCACTGCCGCCGACCATCAAGTCGCTGAATTATCTCAATAACATCCTCGCGAAAATTGAGGCCAAGCAGGCCGGCGCGCTCGAAGCGATCATGCTGAACGCCCAGGGCTACGTGGCCGAATGCACGGCGGATAATATTTTTATCGTGGTGAAAGGCGAAATTTTGACGCCCTCGGCGTCGGCTGGCGCACTAAAAGGAATTACCCGTGGGACTATTCTGGATATCGCGCGCGAGACCAAAATTCCAATGCGCGAGACTGAACTCACGCGCCATGATGTCTGGTGCGCGGATGAATGCTTCCTTACGGGCACGGGCGCCGAGGTGATCCCGGTGGTCAAACTGGACGGGCGCGTCATCGGCACCGGGAAACCAGGCCCGATCACCGCCCGGGTGCTCGAAAATTTCCGCCGCAAGGTCCTCGTCGAAGGGACGCGCACGTGACGCGGATTTCCGTGTCCGCGCTTGCGTCGGGGTCTCAGATTGCCCATCCAGTTGAGAGGGGAAGACGGGTTTCGCCCGGAGTGATTTGCGTTTCCCAGTTCGGGCGCTATTTTTTCCGTACAAACTAATCATGGCCAACTCTCTCAAGTGCGACGTCTGCTCTAAACCTGCAACGGTTCACCTTACCCAGATCGTTAATAGTAAGATTCATAAGGTGGATCTCTGTGAGGCTTGTGCGCAGGCCAAGGGCGTCACCGATCCGAGTGGATTTTCGTTGGCGGATTTGCTGTTGAAGGCATCGCTCAATCCTGAGCCCACCGGAGATATTCGCTGCGAATCCTGCGGATTCACGCAGCAGGATTTCAAGAAGACCGGCCGCTTTGGCTGCCCGTCGTGCTATAACCATTTCAGTGTGTTACTCGAGCCCATGCTCGATACGATGCACAAAGGCGTAGCGCACACTGGCAAGGTTCCCCAGCGCGCCTTGGCGCGCAAATCCCTTTACGAGCGGCTCACCCAACTTGAGACCGAACTCGATCAGGCCATCAAAGCCGAGCGTTACGAGGATGCGGCGCGTTATCGCGACGAATTGCACCAAGTGAAACAGGCCAGCAGCCCCAAGGAGGACGCTTGAAATGAAAATCAACGAGCTGATTGATTCCCATTCCGAGCTGACCGATACCGCTGCCAGCAAAAGCGCTGTCGTGTTGATGACGCGCATCCGCCTGGCCCGAAATTTGGCGAAACACCCTTTTCCTGGTTGGGCCAAAGACGCCCAAAAACGCGAGATTCGCGATCAGTGCATGCAGGCCGTCGCTGCTTTGCCCCAGATGAAACGCGGGTTGGCCATTCCCGTCGAGACCCTCGATGAATTGCAGAAGCAGATTTTAGTTGAGCGGCATCTGATCAGTCGCGAATTGTGCCACGCCAAATCAGGTGCCGGCATCGTCATCAGCAAGGATCAGTCGTGTGTGGTCATGATCAACGAGGAGGATCACCTGCGCATTCAGGTCCTGCGCGCTGGCTACCAGTTCAAAAAAGTGTGGAACACGATCAACACGCTCGATTCCGATCTCGAGGAGCATCTCGATTACGCGTTTTCGCCCAAGCTCGGCTATCTCTCCGCCTGCCCGACGAATCTCGGCACCGCCATTCGCGCGTCGACCATGATGCATTTGCCCGCGCTGGTGATTTCCAGCCAGATGGAAAAAGTGGTGCGCGCCGTCAACCAACTCGGCATGGCCGTCCGCGGCTTGTTTGGCGAAGGCTCGGATGCCAGTGGCAGCATTTTTCAAATCTCCAATCAAACCACGCTTGGCGAGAGCGAAGATGAAATTATCAAGCACCTGAATGGCGTCTTGAACACGATCATCGAACAGGAACTCAATGCCCGTGAAAAACTCGTGGAGAGCGAGCCCAACAAACTTTCCGACAAGATTGGCCGCGCTTTCGGCATCTTGCAAAACGGCTATTTGTTGAATTCGTCCGAAGCGATGAATCTGCTTTCGCTCATCCGACTCGGGATTGATTTGGGGATATTCGCCGATGTCCATCGCGCCGTCGTGGACCGCCTGTTTATCGAATGTCAGCCCGCCCACGTCCAACATGCGGCCAAAGGCACCTTTGATCCGAGCCAGCGCGATCTGCTGCGCGCGGAGAAACTCCGCATGGAATTTGCTAAAATGCCCGCTCCTGACTTTAGTAACACCGTCCGCTAACCGATAATACATAATACACCGCCGATGGAACCAATGAATAACTTTACGCCGCGGGCCCAACAGGTCCTCGCTCTGGCTCGCAAAGAGGCAGACCGCTTTCACCACAACTACGTCGGCACGGAGCATTTATTGCTTGGCCTGATCAAGTTAGGGCAAGGCGTGGCGGTGAGCGTGCTCCAAAAAATGGGGCTCGACCTCGAAACCGTGCGCGGCGAAGTGGAAAAACAGGTGGGCGTCGGTCAGGAAAGCAAAACACCCGTTGGCAGCATTCCCTACACGCCCCGGGTTAAGAAAGTCCTCGCTCTCGCCGGCAAAGAAGCGAAAGCCCTCAATCATAGTTACGTCGGCACAGAGCATATTTTGCTCGGTCTCCTGCGTGAAGGTGAGGGTGTTGCGGCCCGAGTTCTCAAGACTTTGGAAGTCGATATCGAACGCACGCGGAACGAAATCCTGCGCGAACTCGATCCCCAATTTTCGTCCGGCCAAGGGGGCGAAGGCGGCCCTCCCGCTACCGGCGGTGGTTCCGGCGGCGAAGAAGTTCCGCCCCGCGGCGCCAGCCCGGATGACAAAAAAGAAGTCAAGACTCCGGCGCTTAAAGCGTTTGGCCGTGATTTGACGGAAATGGCCCGCAAGGGCGAAATGGATCCGGTCGTCGGACGCCAAAAGGAAATCAGTCGCGTCATCCAGATTCTCTGCCGTCGCACGAAAAATAATCCCGTGCTCGTCGGCGAAGCCGGCGTGGGCAAAACCGCCATCGTCGAGGGGCTCGCGCAGGAAATCATCAAGGGCAACGTCCCCGAGATTCTCGCCGACAAAAAAGTCATCACGCTCGATCTCGCTCTCATGGTCGCCGGGACCAAATACCGCGGTCAGTTTGAAGAGCGCATCAAAGCGGTGATGGACGAAATCAAGCGTGCGAAGAACGTCATCATCTTCATTGATGAAATGCACACCATCGTCGGCGCCGGCGCGGCGGAAGGTGCAATGGACGCATCCAATATCTTCAAACCCGCTCTTTCCCGCGGCGAGTTGCAATGCATCGGTGCCACGACGTTGAACGAGTACCGAAAATACATTGAGAAGGACAGCGCGCTCGATCGCCGTTTCCAAATGGTGAAGGTCGAGGCTCCGTCCGTGGAAGACACGATTCTCATTCTGAAAGGCATCCGTGGAAAATACGAAGAGCATCACAAGGCCACCTTCACCGACAAGTCGTTGGAAGCTGCGGCGAAACTTTCCGATCGCTATATCACGGGGCGTTTCCTGCCCGACAAAGCCATCGACGTGATGGACGAGGCCGGGTCACGCGCGCGCATTACCAAACTGCATCGTCCGCCTGAGATCGAGGCGCAGGGTAAGGAAATTGAAGCCGTCTGCCTGCAAAAGGAACAGGCCATCGCCGCGCAACACTTCGAGGAAGCCGCGAAGTACCGCGACAAGGAAAAACAACTGCGCACGAAGCAGGAGGAATTGATTGAGTCGTGGAAGAAAACCCGCGACGAGCAACGCATCATCGTTGATGAAGACCAAATGACGGTCGTCGTCGCCGAGTGGACGGGTATTCCACTGAATCGCCTCGAGAAAAAGGAGAGCGAACGCCTCCTCGCACTCGAAAACGAACTGCAGAAATTTATCGTGGGCCAGGATCCGGCCACGATTGCCATTGCCCGCGCGCTGCGTCGTTCCCGCGCTGATCTCAAGGACCCGCGCCGTCCGATTGGTTCATTCATGTTCATGGGACCGACCGGTGTCGGTAAGACCGAACTCGCCAAGCAATTGGCGTCGCAAATGTTCGGCAATCAGGACGCACTCATTCAAATCGACATGAGCGAGTACATGGAAAAATTCGCCGTCTCGCGTCTTGTTGGTTCACCTCCCGGCTACGTCGGTTACGAAGAAGGCGGCCAGTTGACGGAAGCCGTCCGCCGCCGTCCGTACTCGGTGATTCTTTTTGACGAAATTGAGAAGGCTCATCCGGACGCGCTACAATTGCTGCTGCAAATCATGGAAGACGGCCGCCTGACCGATTCGCTCGGTCGCACCGTGGATTTCCGGAATACGATCATCATCATGACGACCAACGTCGGGGCGCACCTCATTCAGCGCCAAACGACGATGGGCTTCACGGCGAGCAGCGCCTCGGATTTCCACGACATGGAGAAGCTGAAGGAAAAAGTGCTCGAAGAAGCCAAGCGCATCTTCAAGCCCGAGTTCCTCAACCGCATTAATGACCTCGTGGTCTTCCGTCCGCTCGATAAGAACGATTTGCTGAAGATCGTCGAAATCGAGGCGACGAAAGTCATCAAGCGTCTCGCGGCCCGCAATATTCAGCTCGAGTTCTCACCCGAGTCGAAGACCTTGCTCATCGAAAAAGGCTACGACGAAAAGTATGGCGCGCGTCCGCTGCGCCGTGCAGTCGAGCACTACTTGGAGGATCCGTTGGCCGAAGCCTTGCTCCGTGGCGAGGTGAAGGAAGGTGAACCGATTTTGGTCGTGCGCGCCGGTGATAAACTTGAATTTAAGATCAAGTCGCCCACGACCGAGAGTGAAGTCGCGCCTTAAATAGAAGCATTTTGAAACTCAGCGCCGCCGGCACCTGATGAGGGTCGGTGGCGCTTTTTTATGGGGTGGTTAGAAGCGCAGCTTAGCGGGATGTGTTCAGTCGAACAACGGTTCTGCTGCTAAATGGTGCGGACTGAATGGTGGAACCCGCCTTCCCGACTTCGCCAAGGCTTCGACGGACAAGCGGGGTGGGTTGGTTCGATGCGCGCAGGAGAAAACGCGCCCGGAGGTCGCGTTCCACCTCATTCAACTGCATCGATTCGTATCGGTAGTCCGAGGAATCTAAGTTTGATCGAAGCCTTATGCTTGGCTGGGCAGTGTTCGCGAAATTGCGTCGCGTGTAGCGACAGGCCTCCGTGCCAGCCGGCTCCTGCGTACGTGGGATTGCGCGTGCGCGGTTCCTGATCCCACAGGCCCGGAGGCCGGTAGCTACTCGATCCGCAGACAAATTTGAAGACACGCTTAACCAAACCGGGTTAAGCCGCCTTTGCCCCCGAGAAATAAATCAGGGGTAGCCTTGAAATATTTACGAAAACCAGTGAACCTTTTTCGACTTGTTGGCGTCTAAGACCCACTTAACAAATTTATCTTCTACCATGCTCGATATTCTCAAAGGCGCTGGAATCCTCATTTATCCCCTGGCGCTTTGCTCCATTATTGCCGTCTACATTGTATTTGAACGCCTTTATGCGCTGCGCAATGCCGCCATTTTGCCCGATGACCTGGTCGATGCGGTAGTCGAGGGTCGGGCCACGACCGGTGGACGTCATTCCGTCCTGGCGCGGATCATCGATTTTGCGCATACGCACCAAACTGATCCCGAAGCGATCAAGGCTTTTGCCCGCCTCCAGATTAATCGCATGGAGCGCGGCGTGCCGTATCTCGACGTCATCTACACGTTGGCCCCCTTGATCGGTTTGACCGGCACGGTGACGGGGCTATTGAAAGTGTTTTCTCAAATCTCACCTGAAACGGGTTTGCCCGATCCGGTCGCATTTACGCAAGGTGTCGCGTTGGCGCTGTCGGCCACGGTGATCGGTCTGGTCGTCGCGATGTGTGCCTTGGTGCCCGCTGGATTTTTGCAGCGTAAGATTGAGAATTACGCCGTGAAGATCGATCTCCTGCTCGAGCGCATTCTGGCCCGCGCGTCCAAAACCCCATGAGCGGCCTCTATCAGAAGCGCCGCAAACGGCCCGAGTTGAATCTCGTGCCGTTGATCGACGTCTTGGTGATGTTGATTTTCTTCGCGTTCGTCACGATGCAGTTCAAGCAGGCGACGACGATGAATCTGACGCTGCCCAAAGTAGAGACTGCCGGCAAAAGCGAATTGAAAGGTTCCATCACGATCAGCCTCTCCAAGGATGGAGCGGTCGATCTGGACGGCCAGCATGCCACGATGGAAACCCTGGATGCGTTAATGAGAAAGGTCGGTGCGCCGAAGGATACCACCGTTGTCATTCGTTCCGATGAAAACACGCCATTGCGCTACGTGACGCAGGCTATGGATATCTGTCGCAAGCAGGGCTTGAATAAGATCCGGCTGCAGGCGCGGTGATTTAGATCGAAGGTAGGAGCTTGCTTGCAAGCGATTCCAAAGTCCGAGGAAGGACCACGCTCTGAATCGCTTGCAAGCAAGCTCCTACAAACGGAAAGGAATACGGAATTACGGACGTGCTGTTCCACGCAGCGGAGCTTTCAAATTTCTACTCGCTACCCGCTACTCGATCCTCACACCTTTGCCGCATGCTCATCCTGATCACAGGCGTCACGCGCGGACTTGGGCGCGCTCTTGCTGAATGGTATATTGCGAATGGGCACACCGTCATCGGTTGCGGACGCAGTGCCGAAATTCTCAATCTTCGCTTCACCTTTGGTGCGCCTCACGATTTTACCGCCTTGGATGTGACCGAGGAAAACCGAGTCGCACTCTGGGCGGAGAAGGTGCTCGCCGTCCATGGCGCGCCCGACTTGTTGATCAACAATGCCGCACTGATGAATCAACCGGCACCATTGTGGAAGGTGCCCGCCGCGGAGTTTAATAAATTGATCGATGTGAACATCAAAGGGGTCGCGAATGTGCTGCGGCATTTCGTGCCTGCCATGGTTACGGCAAAGAAAGGAGTCATCGTGAATCTCAGCTCGGGCTGGGGCCGCAGCACTTCGCCGGAGGTGGCCCCGTATTGCGCCACGAAATATGCGATCGAGGGATTGACCAAATCCCTCGCGCAGGAATTACCGGCGGGGATGGCCGCCGTGCCGCTCAATCCCGGAGTCATTGATACCGATATGCTGCGTCAGGCGTTTAGTGACGGCGCTGCGGCTTATCCCAAAGCGCAGGAGTGGGCGAAAATCGCTGCTCCCTTTATCTTGCAGCTCGGAGCGAAGAATAACGGCGAATCCGTCAGCGTGTCGGGTTTTGAGCACGGGTCGTAATGCCGTTGTTTGTGTTTTTTTAGGCGGGGTGTCCTCACCCCGCGAGGTATTGATTCCGTTGCACTGCTCAAACGCGGGGTGAGGGCGCCCCGCCTACAAAATCCATCGCGCGTAGGTCGGGCTTTACGCCCGACATGTTGCGTGATTTGTCGGGGATGAACCCCGACCTACATTCAGACTGCGGCAGCGGTCGATCAAATTCACCCCGCCAAAGCAGCGCGTTCTTGATTCAATCGCGTCCGTCCTAACCCGGCCCCGATTGCTCAAGTAATGGCGGAACTTGTGGGTCGATAACTGAGGGCTCAATGGACTGAACCCGGCGCGACATTTCCGCCCAGTAACGTTCTTCTTCGTCGCGGCGCAACACGTGTTTGTATTCGGCATTTCCCGCCCAGAAAATAAACAAAAACAGTATGCACGTCACTGTTCTTCCGTATGCGGTTTGAGGTGGAATGAATGGGAGCGCATTCATTACCGCAAGTGTTGCGAGGAGGAGGGCAAGTGGCTTCCCAACGGTTACCGCCCAATAGGTCGCGCGCAAGTAAGGCAGTTTCATCGCCAGAAGTGCCCGGAATATCCGCCCGCCATCCATGGGGAAAACTGGCAAAAGGTTAAACGTCCCCATGAATAAATTGGCGACCACGAGTTGTATGACCAAGTTCATGAGTGAGAACTCTGGCACCTCAGCGTCGCTGAAAAAGCCCCGCCAAGCCAGAGGCAGCAGTATCGCCGCTAATACGAAGTTTACCGCGGGCCCAGCGACGGTGATAAGTAATTCCTGCGATGGTTTGCGCGGGATTCGGTCAAATTCCGCCATGCCGCCGATCGGCATCAGCAATATTCGCGGCACGTTTACTCCGTAGCGGCGCGCGGTCAGCGAGTGGCCGAGTTCGTGCAGGACGACACAGACGAAAAAGAGCACGATCAGAGCGAGGCTCCAGATGACCCCGGGCAGGCCACCCAAGGTCCATCCGTCATAGGCATAATAAGCCAACAGCAGCAGAAAGCTGCCGTGGATGGCGAGTTGAATGCCGAAGACCCGAAACAAGTTTATTGACCAGCCTAGCATGGGTTAATTAGAACGAGGTTCGCGCAAAGCGCTAATTATATTCCACTCTTCTCATGGCAGACATCGCTCCCGTTCCCACCATTCTAGTTGTCGACGACGATACCGAAGTCCGGTATTCGCTTAATCGCGTATTGT
>JANYFP010000297.1 GCA_025362555.1 Verrucomicrobiota bacterium | reverse complement strand
ATCGAACTCTCGCCTTTCGTGGTTACCACGGAATCTGACAAGGGATATCGCGCAACGAATTCAATCTCAGGCACACGCCTAAATTCGAAAATCAAAGATCTGCCATTACCGATCGAAGTCATCACTGAAGAATTTATGAAGGACATTGGCGCTACCGATTTGCGCCAAGCCTTGCGGTATAGTTCCGGAATCCTGACGCAGACCCAAAATGACTACGGCGCAGCAACCGGCAGCTATACGGTGGAGGAGCAAGCCGTGATTGTCGCACGATATGAAGAAAGCGGGCAGACGCAGACGGCATTTGTCGGTCAGCGATGATCGCGGTGATGACCCTCTCGGCGTGGCGACGGCGGATGGCAAAGGGAAGCGGCGCGCTCCTGGAAGTGCCGGTGCTCTTTGGTCGAACGAAGCTGACGGTGGGAAAGGGCTGCACGTTGCGGTGACCGTGGGTAAGTGGCCTGAGTCAGTGAAGTGATGGACATAAACGCTTCCGCTCCCTTGGCAAAACGCGGGCGTTGGAACCGCCATCTTTCGGTCGCATCCAACTCGACTGGCAATTCGAGGTTCGCGAAGAATTGCGGGCCTACGAATATGGTTATAATACTCTGGAATTAGCTTTTCACAAATTTAGGCTGGAAGGTTTTTTCGGGGCAACGGGGCCAGCGTGAAAATGGAAGGGCTGAATCGCGCACCGCCATGATATCCAGACGTTGGGTAATATATTTCGAAGTCGATGAAGGATGAAAGTGATGGTCCCTTGACTAGAATGAATTTGTGCCTCCCGCGGTAATAATAAATCGACCTTCTCAGCGAGTCGCGATGGAATGACTGTGACGATGAGACGAGTTTCCCATAGCGGTCCAGTGAAATGTCAGAGTTGTGGAGACTGGATTTTCGGAAATTACTGCGCGCATTGCGGCGAAAAACGCTTTACCCCGCACGACCTCGCGCTCAGTCACGTCCTCGAACATGTCGTCGAAGCGTTCACCCATGCAGACGGAAAAATCATGCGGACGCTAGTTACCCTGGTTGCGAAGCCGGGCAAATTGACTCGCGAATATCTGGAGGGCCGGCGCAAACCCTCGCTCCAGCCGTTGCAATTGGTGTTGTCGCTCAATCTCATTTATTTTCTACTACTGCACCGTAGCGGATTCGAACTTTTCGCTTTGGACTGGCGGACTCAAATCGAGGCGATGCCGTATTCGTCCTTTCTGACAAATTTGGCCCATACTGCACAGAAGACCCGGGAGATGGCTTTTGTTGAACGATATAATCACGTGAGCAGTCTTCAAGCAAAGTCGCTCCTTGTCCTCCTTGGTCCACTGTTTTCGATTGCGGTAGTCTTGACCGCCCTGCCGGCGCGTCGAAAATATATCGAAGCTTTGATTTTTTCCCTTCATTTTTTGGCCTTTGAACTTTTGTGCCTGATCCCTTGTCTCGGATTGGCGGCCTTGGCGACGTGGGCGCAACCTAGCACTGCGTTAATAACGGAGCGTGTTGGGACGATTAGCGTGGTTACCGTTAACGCAGTATATTTGTCCCTCTCTTGGCAGCGCGTATACGACCCGCGGTGGATGGTCGCGATTTTTAAAGGGGTGCTTCTCTCGCTATTGTTCGTTCCGACGATCCTAAGCTACTACTTCATTTTATTTTTTGTCGCGTATTGGACGGCGGCTTAGCCCGAGTTCGTCAGTTCAAAAAGTCGGAGTATTGGGCTGGATGAGTTTATTAAATTTCGGGGTGATTTTCGCCACTACATTGCTGATCAGGCGCGTGCCTTTGGGCAGGCGGAGCCCGAGATGGGAGAGCAGTTGCACCGTGGCCTGGCTCGGGCGTGGTCACCAGCCCCCACACCAAGCGCAAGCGGCAACAACGCGAGGCTGGCTGCAAAAGTAGTCATCGCGATCGGACGCATGCGGTTTATGCCGGCTGGTCGCCCAAGCCAAGGGGAAGCCCTTTTGGGTGATGAAGCGGCCAGACAACGGCATGCCCGAGGATTTGCGGGAACACGCACGACTGATGTGCGACATGGTCGCGCTGGGTTTCCAAACCGACAAGACCCGCGTCGCCTCACTGATTCTTGCGCGTGATCTTTCGTCGCTGTACTACCCGTTTCTCGACGTCCATGAGGCGCATCACAGCTCGTCGCACAACGACACGTCGGAAAGCCACGAGCGCATTTCCCGTTTTCATCTCAGTCAATTTGCCTACCTGGCGCAACGGCTGGATGAAATGCCGGAAGGCGAGAGCACGGTGCTCGACCACAGCTGCCTGATGTTCATGTCGAACATGTTCTCCGGGACAAAAAATGATAACCTAAAGGTGCCTGTCATTACCGCGGGCGGCATGGGTGGCCGGTAGAAAACCGGCCGGGTGCTCGACTACAGCGACCATTGCGATGAAGACCGAAAACTGTGCAGTTTGTATCTGGGTCTCACGGATCGGGTAGATCTGCGACTCGATCATTTCCGCGACGCGGACACCCGCCTCGCCGCATTGTGACCCGAGTGTGCGGCCGAGTCTCGCAAATAGGCTGATCAGATTCGACTCTAGATTGGGTTTATCCGCGACGTATTCTCCCGGCGCGGCGGGCATAATGCCCGATCTACCGTCCTCATCCTGTAGTGCGAGACCTGTGAGCGATTAATCCATAATCAAAGTGCGTGGACATTGCAGAGAGTGAGATTGGCGGCAGTCCAGATGAACGGCTTCGGTTTTTTGGTTTTGAGATTACCGCGGACGGTGAAAAGTTTCGACCGGCCAGAATCGAGTTGGAATAAAATCAATTCATCGATTTTGTCTTGCAAGTCTGTTGCCCCTTCCGCCCCCTTTTCCCGCCCCATGTGGATTCGCGCAATGTTCATGATTTCGCTTGGCCTCGTTGGATTGGCGCGGCCCGGGTCGTGCGCCGCAGTCACAACCGCAGCACACGGGGGCCATTTGATCAGGATTTGGCAGACGGAGGACCGATTGCCGCAGAACACCGTGATGGCGATTACGCAGACCCGCGATGGGTATCTGTGGGTCGGCACCTACGCCGGCCTGGCGCGGTTTGACGGTGAGCATTTTCACACGTTCGATTTGAAGAACACGCCGGTGTTGCGGGATGAAAGGATTGCCTGCCTCTACGAAGATACCCGGGGAACTTTGTGGATCGGGAACGAATCGGGTCAGGTCACCTGCTACCGCGACGGACGTTTCGAGGCTGGCTCCGCCGACTCCCCGGCCCAGGAACGCATTTTTGCGTTTACCGAAGATGAGCGTGGCACGGTCTGGTTAGTCCGGCAAAACGGCGTGCTGGAGTCCGTCGGGCAATCCGGCCCCGTGACCACGCCCCCGACGGGCAGCCAAGCCAAGTTGTTTATCGCTCACAGCCGCGCCGACCGATCCTGGATTTGTGTGAACGGGGTCGCGGCAGAACTCAAGCAGGGCGCCGTGCATCCGCTCGACTTTGGTGCGGCCGTGGTCACGGGCTATGTGCGAGGCTTGGGTGCGGCGACCGACGGGGGATTGTGGGTCGTGCGCGACGGGCGTATTAGAAAGTGGATGGACGGGCGCTGGGCCGAGGATCGGGGGGCGTGGGGAAACACCGACATAACCAGCCTGATCGAACTGCGCAACGGCGCGTTGGCGATCGGCACGATGGACGCTGGAGTCCATCTACTATTTCCGGACGGACGGACTCTCATCTTCGACCACAAACACGGCTCGATTCAGAACTGGGTCAGATCGTTGTATGAAGATCGCGAGGGGAACCTGTGGGTGGCGGGCGGATCGGGCGGATTGGCGATGGTGCGTCAAACTGCGTTCGGCGTGCTCAACCCGCCGGACAACTGGCAGGGCCGGACAGTGCTGTCTGTCGCTGCCGCGAAGGATGGGACATTGTGGGTCGGGACCGAGGGCGCCGGCGTCTATCATTACCACGACGGCGACTGGACCCATTATGATCAGGGGCAGGGCTTGACGAGTCTCTATGTCTGGTCGATCGCGGTGGATCCAAAAGGACAGGTCTGGGCGGGAACCTGGAACCACGCCGTGTTTCGCCTTGAAGGCGAGCGCTTCGAGCAAGCGACGGAATTGGGGCCGATTGGCGCACCCGTGCTGGCGCTGCATTTTGATGCCGCGGATCGCTCGCTGTGGGTCGGAACGAGAAACGGGCTGCTGCAGTGGCGTGACGGGGCCGCAATTTGGAGGCTGCGCCACCCGGGCGACGTCGAAACCGTCGTTTCCGCGGTGGCTTCCGATGCGCGGGGTGCGATGTGGCTCGCGTTGCAAAAAGCCGGACTGGGCCGATTGTCGGCTGCTGGGATTGATCTGTTTGACCGAGAGGGCGGCTTGGCCACCGACACCGCGCAATGCCTGCTGGCGGATGGCGACACTCTCTGGATCGGCACCCAAAACGGCGGGCTCTGCCGCTTGAAAAACGGCCGCTTTTTCTCGCTCGAAACGAAAATGAACCTCGGCAGCAGGGTAATTTGCCACATCGAGGACGATGGCCACGGATACCTGTGGATGAGCACGCACCGCGGGATCGTCCGCGTCGCCAAACGTGAATTGAACCGCGGCGCCGACGGAGAGAGCGAGACTGTGCCCAGCGAGACATTCGACAAAAACGATGGCCTGCCGACGTTGGAGTATTCGGGCGGATTGCAGGCGGCCGGCTGCCAAAGCGGCGATGGGCGGCTTTGGTTCACCAGCAACCAAGGACTGGTCTGTGTCGACCCGGCGGCGTTACCGCTCAATCCGCTGCCCCCTCCGGTGATGGTGGAGTCCATGCGGGTTGACGGCCGGCTCTTCCAACGCAGCGGCATTGCACCGGCGGAATCGAAGGTGCCGCCCGCGCATGAACGAATTGAGTTTGACTATACGGCGCTGAGCCTCGGGGCGACCAGCAAGGTGCTGTTCAAATATCAGTTGCACGGACTCGACAAAGATTGGATCGAGGCGGGTGACAAGCGCACCGCGTTCTACAGTCATCTGCCCCCGGGGGAGTACCGGTTTCAAGTGATCGCGTGCAACAATGACGGCGTCTGGAACACCACGGGCGACTCCCTGCGTTTCATGGTGGAGCCGTTCTTCTGGCAGGCTTGGTGGTTCCGCAGTCTCACCGGATTGCTGGCTGCCGCCACGGTGGGCCTAGTCGTGCGTCATGAAACGCGCCGCCGAATGCAACACCGTTTTGACGAATTGAAATTCGAGCACGGGATCGAACGCGAGCGGGCGCGGATCGCGCAAGACATTCATGACGACATCGGCTCAACCTTGACCCGGATCTCAATGCTGAGCCAGTTGGAGCGGCCGGAATTGGAACAACCTGGACAGGCGGCCATCGTGCTGGAGCGGATTCACGACGCCGCATTGGAAGTCTCGCACACCGTGGATGAGATTGTCTGGGCGGTGAATCCGCTGCACGACAGTCTGGACAGTATGGCGTGCTATATTTCGCGCTTCGCCCAAGAGGTGCTCGCTGAAGCCGGGATCGCCTGCCGAATCAGCCTGCCGATGAACCTGCCGCCCTGGCGGATCAGCGCCCAGGTGCGGCACAACGTGCTGCTGGCTTTCAAGGAAGTATTGAACAACATTCTCAAGCACGCGAAGGCGACCGAGGTCAAAGTCTCTCTCGTGATCCTGGAAGCGGGTTTTGTGATGACCGTTCAGGACAACGGTCAGGCCAACGAAAATCGGGCCAAAGAAGCCGGCACTTCGAATCGCGCGCTCGGCGGCAATGGTCTTGTAAACGTGCATCAGCGGCTCGCCCAGATTGGCGGCCGCTGTGAGATTCGCGCGGCCTCAGGCGAGGGCTGGTGCGTCGACTTCATTGTCGAGTCTTTGCCATCCGCACTCGTATCCCGGGCCGCACTGTAGGCTGAGATCGCTCTCCCGACCCATGCACCGTTCGCCTCCTCCCTTCACCTCATGAACCTCGCGGACAACTGCACAAGAAAAACGGAACCGCGAGCGTCGCCGCCCATCAAAGTTTCCATCGTGGAAGACGACCCTGCGGTGCGGGCGATGCTGTGTAAGTGGATCAGGCAGGCGGACGGTTTCCAGTGTCTGGCCGATTTCGGGAATGCGGAAACCGCCGTGGCCACCATGCCCCGCGATGCGCCCGACGTCGCGTTGGTGGACATTAATCTGCCCGGCATCAGTGGCATCGAGTGTGTGTTGCGCCTCAAGTTCCGGCTCCCGCACACCCAATTTGTCATTATTACCGGCTACGAGGACGCCGACCATATCTTAGCAGCCTTGGCGGCGGGAGCGACCGGGTACCTGCTCAAACGGACGCGCCGCGCAGAACTCCTCACGGCACTCCGCGAGGTCCACGCCGGCGGTTCGCCGATGAGCAGCAATATCGCGCGAAAGATCGTGCAGTCCTTTCAAAGAATTTCGCCAAAGCCGAATCAAGCCGAAGGATTATCGCCGCGCGAAAGCGAGGTGCTGGAACTGCTCGCTCGGGGGTATCTTTACAAGGAAGTCGCTGAGATCATCGGCATCAGTCTTACCACCGTGAAGACCTACATCCACCGGATCTGCGAGAAATTGCACGTGCATTCCCGCGCCGAAGCTGTCGCGCACTATGCCAACCTGCCGCGTCGCAGCGACGCCTGAGCGCGCCCATTTTCGTTCGCGGGGAGAATAAGCTGGGACGCCAATGGGCGCCCTTCCTGCGACTCACCCCAATCGTTCCCGCCGTTAATGATCGTCCGAGGGAGTTGTCCGTGAATGGGCCCTACGCACACCACGGGCGGTTTTCGCACGCGTTCTCGTGTAGTACTTTTACACGACATGCAATCCGTCGGGGAATTTGTTATAGTGAGACCTGTTGAGGCGGCTTCCTGTTTCCCCACCCCGTTTGTTAGTAGCGCGGAAGTTTAACCCCAACGCTTCGTTTTCACTTCCGGTATTTTGCCAGAGGCCAGAATCGAAGACTCGATTCTACCCGCCCAAAAAAATTCACCTTATGAAACGAACCGTTGGCCCATCGCTGTCCAGTCTCGTCGATTCACAGGCAGATTGGCCGAGG
>JANYFP010000438.1 GCA_025362555.1 Verrucomicrobiota bacterium | reverse complement strand
CACTTCCGCCCATGTTAGTAACGCATTGGCCGAAGGTGCGACCTGTTTCACCCACCTTTATAACGCCATGTCGCCCATGCTGAACCGCGCCGCTGGCGTGACGGGGGCCTGCATCAACTCCACCGCTTACGCCGGTATCATCTGCGACGGCATCCATGTGGCCGATGAAATGGTGGCCTTGGCCCTGCGCGCCCGGCCCCATCCTGACACGACATTCCTCGTCTCCGACGCCATGCCCACCGTCGGCGGGTCTGACCGTTTCAGCCTGTATGGTGACGAAATCCACCTTGAAAACGGTCGCCTTGTGAATTCTGAAGGCTCACTCGCCGGCGCGCACATCACACACCGCGCGGCCGGGTTGCCCATCGCAAGGTGCACGCCACAAAATCACCAACTGCGGGTGAGGGCACCCCGCCCACATCAAGGCAGAAGAATCGGATCTGCTTGGCCTCACTCCAACCAGGAACCGAACGCCTGAATTCGCGAGTTTGCTCGCTCCCACCGTTGATCCAGGGCCGCCGCATTCCGGCGTTGCGACTTCACGATTGATCCGCTGTGTTTTGGCTCGTGTCTACCCCCAACCGCCTCCCTTTTCGGCGACTCGTGCTCGTTGCCGCCGCCATTCCCTTCCTGCTCGCCGCCCTGATCAGCGGTGGTTGCGTTGCCTCTCCCAAGCCCACCGCACCGGCACCTGCGCCCATCGCCGCGCCAGCGCCGCCCGTCGCGAATTTTGAAATCCCGGCCACCGATGACGGTCTGCCCGGCGCTGGTCCGATTCGCCGCGCGGATTGGTTCCAAAAGGTATGGCACGAGCGCCACACAGCCTTTGCCGCCTCCGCCCTGCAGGATCAAGGCTCAGTCGTCTTCCTCGGTGATTCCATCACGCAAGGCTGGGGCGATCGCTTGACGACCAGTTTTCCCGGCATGCACGTTTCCAATCGTGGCATCAGTGGCGATACCACGCGCGGCGTGCTCATCCGCCTCACCGACGACGTCCTCGCCCTCAAGCCACACGCCATCGTGCTCCTGATCGGCACCAATGATCTGGAAGAACGCGCCACCCCCGAGCTGATCGCCAGCAATGTAAAACTCATTCTCGCCGCACTCCGTCAGCACAATCCATCGATGCCAGTGATCCTTTGCGCCGTCTTCCCGAGTTCCGTCACTAAAAAGCGCCCGGCCAACGAAATTAAACAGCTCAATAAACTCTATCGGAGCCTCGTCGCCGATCAACCGCAAGTGACTTACCTCGACACCTGGACGCTCTTCGCAAATGCCGACGGGGATGCGACGCTGCCAGAATTCCCGGACTTACTTCACCCCAATGCCGCCGGCTACGCGAAGTGGACCTCCGCCCTTCACCCGATCTTCGCCACCCTCGGCTTCGTCGATCACGCGCCCGACACTTTTCAGCCCGAACCCGGCTTTGTCAGTCTCTTCAACGGCCATGATCTCTCTGGCTGGGGCTACCTGCCCACCACCGCCGAGGATATCGCTTCCGCCGAAGGGTGGAAAAAAAGCGACCCTGAAGCCGCCACCTGGCCCGTCGTGACGAAAGCCGTCAATTTTAACGGGAAAACCGCTACCCCCGACGGCCGTTTTCTCGCAAAGAACGGACGCCTCGTCGTCACCACTCCAACCGAATATCGGAAGATCCAGAAAATCTGGACGCAGCGAGAATTCCCCAAGAACTTCATCCTGAAATTGGAATTTCGCGCCACGCCGAACACCGACAGCGGCATCTATGTCCGCGGACCGCAGCTCCAATGCCGCGACTACCTCCTCGCCGGACCGTACAAGGAATTGCAGCACTACAAAGCGGGGGAATGGAACGAAATTATTATCACAGTGAAGGACAACGCCGCCCACTGCACCTGCAACGGCGAGGTCCTGGAAGCTGCGATGCCGATTCCCGCCACCGGTCCGATCGGCCTCGAAGGTGATCGCGGCCAAATGGAATACCGCCACCTCCGCGTGCAGGAACTGCCCTGAGAAATCCGTTAGCCTCAGGAAATGTCGGGCCGGCGCTTGCGCCACGCCTCTTTTTTGATCGGAGAAAGTGTGCCGCAAGCGGTCGCCCCACCCTTCGAGAATGTCCTCCGCTCACTTCTCACGCTTGCCCCACACTGGTCTCCATGCCTCTTATCGATTGTCTTTTTTCCATTCGAGCGCTGCGCAAACTCATTTGGAAACTCTGGTATCCATTCCTCACCCGCCGGCTCCGCCAAGAGGAAATACTCTTCCTTAACTACGCGTTTGAAACCGAACCACCGATGGGAGTGCCGCTCGCACCCGCCGACGAACCCAACCGCGCCTGCATCCAACTCTATCACCACGTCGCGACGCAAATTGACCTGCGCGGAAAAAACATTCTCGAAGTCAGTTGCGGCCACGGCGGTGGGGCCTCGTACCTCACGCGCACACTGCAACCCGCCCGCTACACCGGTCTGGATTTAAATCCCACCGGCATCCGCTTCTGCCAAAAACGCCATCAGATTCCCGGGCTCACTTTCATTCATGGCGACGCCGAGAACTTGCCTTTTACCGACCAGACATTCGACGCCGTCATCAACGTCGAAGCCTCGCATTGTTATCCCGACTTTCCACGTTTCCTCTGCGAAGTCGCCCGCGTATTGCGACCCGGCGGACATTTTCTCTATGCCGATTTCCGTTTCAGCGACGGCACGGTGAGCAGCAGTTTTTCCGAATGGGATCAGGAACTCGCGAACGCCCCGCTGACGCTGCTTCACTCACGCATAATCAACGCGGAGGTATTGCGCGGCATGGATCTGAATTCGAAACGCTCGCACGATTTGATCATCCGATGCCTGCCCCCTTTCATGCACAATCTCGGCCGGGACTTCGCCGGCGTGCGCGGTTCGCGCATCTACAACGCCCTCGTGCGCGGCGATCTTTCCTATCGTTCCTACTGTTTTCAAAAACGGTAGGCGCTGATTCTGAGTCAAGCCAGCCTCCGCCACGATCTATCCCGCCTGGGTTCGCGCATGAATCGCTTGGACCGTGCGCTGCGCGGCCACAAACGCGCCAGCCTGCCAACCGACGAGATCGGAAGTCCAATCACCCGTAAAATAAAACGGCCCGTCCGCCGCACGCAAAATTTTCTGAGCGGCATCGAAGGTCGCGCCATCTTTCCAGAGCGTCCACGGGCTTTCGTTATGCGGCACACGATGCCACGCGACCGAAAATGAGTTCTCGAATTCCGCCGGATATTGGGGATGAATTTTGGCGCCCTGCGCCAACGCGAGTCGCTCGCGTACGGCCGGCACCTGATCATCGAGTAACCCTTTCGCTTCACCAAAATGATAATAGCCGACAACCACACCCTTGCCCGATGAACCATAGTTATCGAAAGGATAATAAATCTGACCGATCGGATCGTCAGTCTTGGAAGATCCGCCGTAGATATCGTCGTCCTCCTCCCAAAACCGACGCTTAAATTGCAGGCCAATCTTACCAGCCGACGAAGGGATGGCGTCGCGCAATGCCGCTGCCGTCGCAGGAGCGAAATCCCCCGGCAGTTTCCGCAATAAATTTGGCGGCAAGGCGCAGACACAATAATCACCCTCAAGCTCGCGGGCTATCCCGCCTTCATTTCCATCCACATAACCCACCCTCACGCCGCCGGAACCCGTGCGGCGTATTTCATTCACCAGACAATTATAACGGATAACCCCGCCCAACTTCTCCGCAAAGCCATAGGCAATCCGATCCATCCCACCCACCGGCGTGAGCATTGTCGGTTGCTGGTTGTAATCCTTCATGAAATCCAAGCTGCTCGCATAACCCGCTTTCACCAGCACTTCGAGATCGAGCGGAACCGTCGGAGCACCCAGACCGCCGACGGCGCCGGGCGATTGAGTGTAGCCACGCGTATGACCGCGCTCTTCGGTCAATTCAGAATTATCCCCCGAATGCGGATAGATGAGCTGCGGATTCAGCCGGCCCTCCGCGCGCAGGTATTCAATGAATTTTTCCCGGTCGGCTGTGGTGAGGGCCTGATCGAGCTCACCGCGCTTGATCACCTTGGCGAGCAATTCCGCCGTGTAGCCAGACATGTCCGCGAGGACTTCGCGGATCCGAAGCTTCGGGTAACCCGCGCGCACGATGTAAGCGCCTTCATTGAAATTAGAGAAAACGGTAAGGGGAATACCCAACTCACGACAATAGCCCAAGGTCGTGGTGTGATGATGCGCAATGCGCATGGGGCCCGCGTTGAGGAATTGCCCCTCATCAAAAGTGCAAACCTGGCGGGAATTGCCGATCTCTGTTTCCTCGGTGCCGCGGCGAATTGTCCAATTGCGTCCGCCCGGACGGGAACGCGCCTCAAGAATCGTACAGTGGTAGCCGAGTTTGCCGAGTTCGTAAGCGGCGCACAACCCGGCGACACCTCCACCGAGGATGATCACGCGATTATTTTTATCGGCCGGAGCGCGACCGGAAACCGGCAGGTGAAAGCGATCTTCACGGGCGAATAAATCCAAGGCAAACATCGAGCCCAGCACGGCGCCGCCACCGTAACGTGCCATGCGAAGTAAAAACTGCCGACGGGTAAGACCCGGGCTGCTAATTCGGTCGCGCATGCAGCGAATGAATCACGGTGGACGCATCGCGCCAAGGAGCTTTTCTTTTCGTCAAAATGAAGTAGGTTCATCGCACGATGTTCGCCGACCTCTTCCAGTTAAAGACCCGCCGGGCGCCGGGTGGAATTGATCGCGCCTTCATCAAGGAGGTCAAAGTGAGCCGCCCGGAACCGCGCAATCCCCGCGTGGAACGAATCATTTTTATCTGTTGGCTGCTGATTGCCGTAAAACACGTCGCGGTTATCTGGGCCGTACAACACTACGCGATTCCCTTTCACCAATTATGGGTGAACGTGCCGACGTTCCTGCTCGGGCTGCTGGCGACCATCGTTTATTATACGGTGCCCGAATGAAGCTGGGCCTTCAAGTGTAGGCACCGTGCCTGTGAGATTAGCGCGTGGGACGCGCGCGATTAAGGCACTCCACCATTGGGGGGCTTTGTCCGATACGAACAATTTTGTGGGCGGGGTGAAGGCACCCCGCCTACAAAATCACCTCACAATGACCGTGCATGAGTGGAGCCGTATGGCGGATTTTCAGAATACATGCCTCGGAAAAATCGTCTACGGACAGATCAGCGTTAACTAAAAAGCACTCACTGGCGCGAATGTCGCATTGCCATCCACCCAGCCACTGAGTGTTGATCATCGCACTATGCCTTCTGTTCCCGGACTCCGCAGCAATTACGATAAAGTCAGTGGCCTCGTCTACTTTGGCCGCATGATCGACAAGATCCATCTTCAGGCCACCGGCCAACTGCCCGCGGACTACCACGGCAATATGGGAAAGGGCTTCGATAACCGCTGCTGCGAATTTCTCCGCGTGGCATATGCCGACCTGAAAGCGCGCACTCTCGCCGGCGGCACCCCGGAGGAAATCCTCGCCTGGGCTTTTCAAAGCGGCGGTGCTCGCACCGAGGAAGAAGTGCTGTGGTGGAATTGTTTCCTGATGAAACGCGGCTGGCGCGATGACGCTACCGAAACTCTGCACCAACGCATCAAACAATATGGTCTGGAAGGTAAACCCATCGAAACATTTTTTGATCTCAACGAATACGATGAGGGTCGCGATCCCGTCGGAACCCAGGCTTGGTTGAAATAACCGCATGACTCCGTTGGAAAAACGTCTGCGTTACCTGCTCTCCGCGCTGAGTGTTTTGCTCCTGCTCGCGTTGATCGTCGTCGCTTGGGGCTGGTGGCAGATGCGCGGCAGCCTGCCGCAGCTCGATGGCACGCGTGCGCTCGCGGGCCTCGGTGCGCCCGTCACCATCGAACGCGACGCTCTCGGCGTGCCCACCATCAGGGGGACGTCGCGCAACGACGTGGCGCGTGCGACCGGATTTGTGCAGGCACAGGACCGCTTTTTCCAAATGGACTTGCTGCGTCGAACCGGCGCCGGTGAATTATCCGAATTGATCGGTCCGGCCACCCTCGCCATCGACCGCGCCCACCGGTTGCACGGCTTCCGGCGCACAGCAGAAAAAATTCTCGCCACGATGCCGGCTGAACAACGCGCCCTGCTCGACGCGTACACGGCCGGAGTTAATGCCGGTCTCGGAACGTTGTCCACGACGCCCTGGGAATACCTCGCATTGCGCACGACCCCGCGTCCGTGGCAGTCCCAGGACAGTCTGCTCGTGATCTACGCCATGTGGTTTGATTTGCAGGATGCGAACGCGCGCCACGAACAGAGCATTCGTGCCCTGCGGTTAAGTCTGGGCCAGGCCGGTCTCGATTTTTTTGCCCCGAACGGTGATTCGTGGGACGCGGCACTCGACGGCAGCGTTTTTCCTGGAATTTCCCTGCCCCCCGCGCGAGTGAAACCTGCCGAATTGGAAATGGTCGAATCACTTTCGCCGAACCTGCGGGACCCCGCCGCGCGCTACGAACTCGATCCACTCACGCCCGGCTCCAATGCGTTCGCGGTGGACGGCGCCCACACTGCAACAGGTGCCGCGATGCTCGCGAACGACATGCATCTCAGCATCAATGTCCCGCGCCTCTGGTATCGCGCCGTCCTCCAATGGCCGGATGCCGCCGGCAAACTCCAACGCATCGCCGGCGTGATGTTGCCCGGCACGCCTGCCGTGATCGCCGGAAGCAACGGACACATCGCGTGGGGCTTCACGAATTCGTACGTCGACACCACGGATGTCGTGCTCACCGAAACGGATGGCACCGCCCAAATCCTTTACCACACCCCGCACGGTTGGATCGAAATCGAAGAGCGCTCGGAACCCATTAAGGTGCGGGGCGCCGCGACCGTTCCCTTCACGGCGCGCTGGACGGAATGGGGCCCGATTATCAGCGGGCCCGAAGAGGGGCGTTACCGCGTTCTGCGCTGGAACGCCCACAACGTTGAATCGACCAATTGGAATTTATTGGAATTCGAAACCGCCACGACCGTCGATGCGGCCGTGGGTATCGCGCATCGCGCCGGCATGCCCAATCTGAATCTAATCGTGGCCGACACGAACGGCGCCATCGCGTGGACCGTGACCGGCACTCTGCCAAAGCGAGTGGGCTACGATGGTCGCCAACCCGTTTCCTGGGCCTTCGGTGACCGCAAATGGGACGGCTGGCTGCAGCCCACGGAAATTCCAGTGGTCAGGATTCCCGCTAAAAGTCAGACCGCCGATTCGCCCACGCCTCCGATCGTCACAGCGGAATCCTTGGCGAGGGACGGTGTTCTTTGGGCCGCGAACCAACGCCTGGTTGGTGGCGCGGCTCTGGCAAAACTCGGCGATAACGGCTATATGGGCGGCGCGCGCGGCGGACAGATTCGCGACGATCTTCGCCAGCTCCTCACTACGGGGAAAAAAGCCGTCCCCGCGGATTTGCTCGCAATGCAACTGGATGATCGCGCGCTTTACCTCGAACGCTGGCAAAAAGTTTTATTGACGATCCTCAGCGACGAAGCCGTGGCTAAGAATCGCGACCGCGCCGACCTGCGCGACGCGGTGCGCCAATGGGACGGCCACGCCGGCATCGACTCCGCCGCGTACCGGTTGGTGCGAACGTTTCACCTAAAACTCGCGGCCCGCGCCCTCGATCCCTTCTTCGCCAAGGCCCGCGACACTTACGATGGCTTCGACTCCAGTCAGTTCCATTGCGACGATGCACTGTGGCAACTGGTGCAGCAAAAGCCGCTGCGCCTGCTCAATCCGGCGCATAAATCGTGGGAAGAACTCATGCTCGCGGCAGCGGACGATGCGATCGCCGAAGTGGACCAAACCGGCCTGCCCTTTAAACGTTTCACGTGGGGCGCGCGCAACACGCTGCGCATGCAACATCCCTTCAGCCGTTTTCTGCCGAAGATTCTGGCACGCCTGCTCGACATGCCGGCGCAGCCGTTGTCGGGCGACAACGACATGCCGCGCGTACAAAGTCCGGCCTTCGGTGCCAGCGAAAGAATGGTGGTCTCACCCGGCCACGAGGAGGAAGGAATTTTGCATCTACCCGGTGGTCAAAATGGCAACCCACTCTCGCCGTACTATCGCGCCGGTCACGCCGCGTGGGTCAAAGGCGAGCCGACCCCCTTTCTCCCCGGCCCCGCGCAACACACGCTCACGTTGCAGCCGTGATGATTCCAGCGATCACACCCGTCCGTTCGCTTCTATCTCACTGCACCAGCAGCACCACCGTATCCGCCATCTCGAAGAACGAAACGCCGTCCTCGAACGCTTGCAGCGTGTACGTGTAGATGCCGGGCGTAGCGGGCGCGGTGAAACTCAAGTTCGCAGTTCGGCTCGATCCGGGTGCGACGCCGTTGAGCGAGGGGAACGCGAGGAACGTATTATCCACGTCGCGTAACGAAAGGTAATGTGTCGGACCCCACGCGCGCGTGCCGCGATTCGTGACGTTGGCCGTAAAGTTGACTGTGGCACCGGGGAACGCAGTGATCGGGAAGGTGCTGGTATTATAGGTCACCGCATTCCCGAGCGGGAGTGCGTCGACCTTTATAATCACCACGTCTTGCGTGGAGAAGAATTCGACGCCGTCTTCCAAAGCCTGGACGTAATACGTATAAATTCCTGGCGTGGTCGGCGCGGTGAAACTGAAGGCGACGTTGGTCGTGCCGCCCGTGCCTATGCCGTTGAGTGCAATGAACGACAGGAACGTTCCACTGGAATCACGAAGCGACACATAGTGGCCCGCACTCCATGATTGCATGCCAGCGTTGCTGAGCGAGTACCTCAAATTCAAGATGGCGCCCGGTACGACTTCGTCGGGCAGTCGGGTCGCGGTGTAGACGATGGCGTTGGGCCGCGGTGCGAGGACCACCAGCGTGAGATTGGCCTGCGTGTTGAAATTGCCCACACCGGTTTGCAATGCTTGTATCGTGTAATTATAAGTGCCCGGGGCCGTCGGCGCAGTGAAGCTGAGATTGACGGTCTTGCTCGCACCGGGTGCGAGGACGGTGAGCAACGCGGATGAGAGCGTCATGCCACCGCTGTTCTTCAGCGAGAGCAGATGATTCGTACCCCACGCCTGAGTGCCCGTGTTCGTCACGTTATACGTGAAAACGACGGTCGATCCCGGTGCCGCGCTGACAGGAAACGTCGTCGTGTTGTACGTGATCGAATTGGTCAGCGGTGCCAGGACGGTAAGCGTGAGCGTCGTTTGCGTGGAAAAAAATTCCACGCCGTCTTCCAATGCCTGCACGTAGTAGGTGTAGATTCCAGGCGTCGTCGGGGCGGTGAATTTTAGATTCGCGGTCGTGGTTTCTCCGGGAAGAATTCCGATGAGCGCAGAGAAGGCGACGAAGGTGTTGTTGACGTCGCGAATCGAGAGATAGTGATTCGCACCCCAGGTCTTCGTACCGACGTTAGTCACAAAATAATCAAAGTTGACGATCCCTCCGGCGGTCACGCCGGTTGACGAAACGGTCGTCGCGTAGGTGATCGCATTCTGCTGCGGCAGCAACACGACAAGGTGTGCAAAGCGACTCGTGGTCGAACCGACCGAATCCGTCGCGATCACGGCGTAACTCCCCGCATCCGTCAGTTGCACATTTGAAAGCATCAACGTCGAAGCGGTGGCACCCGGAATATTTATTCCACCCTTTTGCCACTGATACGAAATCGTCGTCGCACTGACGGCGCCGGCAGTCAGGGTCGCGGTCGGACCGACAAAAACGGCCAGACTTTGCGGTTGGGTGGTGAAGACGGGCATCACGTTCACCGCCAGCATCGCAGCGTTACTCGTGACTGATCCGGCACGGTTGGTCACCACGACAGTGTAGATGCCTGCGTCGGCCGAAACAGTTCTCACAATCATGTACGAGCTGAGCGTCGCACCGTTGATCTCAACTCCGTTCTTCCGCCACTGGTAGGTCGGCTGCGGGGTACCGCTAGCCGCCGCAGAAAACGTGACCGGGTCACCCGCAACAACCGTTTGGCTAACGGGCTGAGTTGTGATCGCAGGAGCAATCGCGGGATCCGGATTGACCGTGATGCTATAGCTATACGTCCGACCCACGCCCGCGCCATCGGCGAGTTCCCAGCCGGTAATGTTCAGCGAAAAATTGCCGGCGGTGAGCGGAGTGCCTGTGATTGAACCATACGGGGCGTTCAATAAATACGTGTTCGTCGCGGCGGAAAAAATTGCTCCGGAAACGGACAAGCCTGGCGGCAGACCACTGACCGAATAGGACCGAGCGCTCGTTGGTACGCCCGTCACGGCAAAGGTCGCCGAATAAAGCATGCCAACCTGGGCCAAAGCGGACGATTCCGCGGCAGGCGAAAGTTCGGCCGCTCCGGCGCGATCCGCTACGATGCCCAACAGACAAACCAACGCCGTCAGCATCCGCCCCACGGTAAAGCACCGTCGTAACGCGACCGCAAAAAAATGAGGCGACCGCGATGAGGCCACCCGGCGGACTAACTTTACTGAAAATAGGTGCAGCATAAACGCAGGGTTGAACATCAGGGCGCCAGCAACCGAAACCCTTTATGATAACCAAATAATTTGGACTCCGCGAAACCCTTCCCCTCAAGCTTTACCGACTGAAGCGTAAATCCGGCATAGCCTCGGGTCGCCAACCGATTGACGAACCGACTGATCGCGGCAAAGCGCGTGCTCTCGGCGTCTCGATCCCCGTAATAGATCATCACGCGCGCTGCCAGCGCGCCGCCGCGCGCCGCCCGGAGCGCTTCCAGTTGGAGCAGACTCTCGTTGTCCCATTCCGCGGCTGGTGCCACCAACAGATATCGATCGAACGTCGGTTTTTCACTCAAGAGATCCGTCAAAGCCCAGAGCGCCGCCTTCTCACTCGCGACAACCATGCGATAGCCCGGCGGTGAAATTAAATTCTTCTCCGCATCCACAAGGACGTGAGTTTTCAAGTGCGTGCGGAAATTTTCCGCACCGCCATACGTACCAATGCCCGAAGGATCGGTGGGCGTGAACTCACGATTTCGCCAGTCCGAGATCTGCCCCCAACTCCCGATCCAATCAACCCCCACCCGCATCAACGCCGAGACGTCGCCGTCATAAAGCATCCCACCATATGACCCCTCCATGGAATGCAGGTCCCACTGGGCATCGAGTACGTAGACGACTCCGCGCACGCTGGTCACCGTTGACCCCGCCGTCGGCTCCAATGCCACCGCCCGCCGCACCGGCTGATCGAACGGTCCATCGTAGAGGTTCACCCGGTCGGCGAAAAAAGTAACCAGTGGTTGCACTCCGTTCCAACCCACCGGTTCACCGGGCCCTGAAGAAAACATCACCAGCTTTGGCGCAAGTACGGCTGGCAATCCATCGTCGTAGGCCACCTGTGCCACCGCCCCGTGCCGCTCGTCCGGCGCAAAGGTAATGCCCAGTTCAAGATCCGCCAAGTGAAGCCCGGCGAGAGCATCATAGAACGCCTGCGCTGCGGAGCGCTGCGAGTAGGCCTCATTGGCACCGGTGATGATCTGCACCCGCAGTTTCCGGCCGGCCAACACGGTGCCCGATGTTCGCGCCTGCTGAACCATAATCTGGTTGTCGACCCAGACCGATGGAGTCGAAGCCACGTAACCCGTGAACAAATCCGGCGCGTACAATAATGCGTAACAAGTAAACAAACCACCATAGGACGACCCCATTAATATGCGCTCCTCCGGTCGACACGAGTAGGCCGCTTCAACCGTGGGAATGATTTCAGAGCGAAGGGTCTGCAGGAATTTTGCCGCATCGCCCGACTGACCGCCGCCCAAAAAATCCGTCGGTGTATAATCGCGTTGCCGCAAAGCACCGTAGTCGGGATTAACCCCGCCGTACGTGATCGCCGCGACGATCACCGGTTCCATGCGGTGGTCGGATTCCATACCCCGCGTCAGCGGAAATACCCGGTCAAAATCCCACTGACCGTCCAATTGATAGACCACGGTGTAACGATGGTGGGCCGGATCGTAATTGCGCGGCAAACCGATGCGTAATTGGTAGCGTCGACCGGTATAGACCGAGGTAAACTCGTGCACCTGCGTGTCAGCAATCGGCAGGTCAATGGCGTTGAGCACTGTCAGCCAGCCCGCGAAGAGGGCGAACATCAGCAGGCTGCGCAGTCGGGTGATCATCCCGGGCTAAACACCGACGAACGCTATTTTACTTCTTTATTTCTCACTGACCAAACTCAGCCACCGGAGTATCTCTTTCGTCAAATTGGTGAACGCCCGCGATTCATTGCACCAACAAGACTACCGTATCAGCCATTTCGAAGAATGAAACGCCGTCCTCAAATGCTTGAAGCGTATAAGTGTAAATGCCGGGCGTGGCCGGCGCGATAAAACTCAAGTTCGACGTCCGACTCGCGCCTGGAGCAACGCCGTTGAGTGTTGGGAATGCGAGAAAAGTGTTATCCACGTCGCGGAACGAAAGATAATGCGTCGTGCCCCAGGTGCGCGTGCCACGATTGGTGACGTTGACGGTAAAATTAACGGTGGCACCGGGCGAAGCAGTCACGGGAATCGTACTGGTGTTATAAGCAATCGCGTTGCCGAGCGGTAATGTGAGGACCTTGATAATCACCACGTCCTGCGTGGAGAAAAATTCGATGCCGTCTTCGAGCGCCTGAACGTAATAAGTGTACGTATCAGGGGCCATTGGCGCGGTGAGAGTAAATTCTACGGTCTTCGATCCTCCCACAGCCGTGCTGCTCAGCGGAATGAAGGCGAGATAGTTGTCTGCAGAATCGCGTAACGAAACGTAGTGTCCCGCGCCCCAGCTTTGCGTACCCGCGTTGCTCAGCGTGTATTTCAGATTCAAGACAGCGCCTGGCACCACTTCGTCAGGATAGCGCACGCGATTATAGACGATCGCATTCGGCTGGGGCGCGAGCACAACGAGCGTGAGATTTGCCTGCGTTCCAAAATTGCCCACGCCGGCTTGCGACGCTTGCACGGTGTAAGTGTACGCACCGGGTATGGTCGGAGCGGTGAAGCTCAGATTCACCGTCTTGCTCGCGCCGGGAGCGAGGACGGTCAGCGGCGTGGTCGAAAGCGTGGTGCCGGCGTTATTTTTAAGTGTGAGAAAATGGCCGGCGCCCCATGTTGCCGTTCCGGTGTTCGTCACGTTGTACGTGAAAATAACGTTCGCTGCGGGTGCTGCGCTAACGGGGAACGTCGTCGTGTTGTACGTGATCGCATTTGCCACCGGCGCGAGGACGGTGAGCATCACAGTCGTCTGCGTGGAGAAAAATTCCACGCCGTCTTCCAGGCCTTGAACGTAATAGGTGTACGTGCCGGGCGTGGTCGGCGCAGGGAAATTCAGGTTAGCCGTGGTGGTTTCACCGGGAAGAATTCCGATCAGCGAGGAGAACGCGACAAAGGCATTATTCACGTCACGGATCGAGAGATAGTGATGCGCACCCCAAGCCTTCGTGCCGACGTTGGTCACAAAATAATCAAAGTTAACCATCCCGCCGGCGGTCACACCCGTCGAGGACTTCGTCGTGGCATAGGTGATCGCATTTTGTTGCGGCGACAGCACCACGAGTCGCGCGAAGCGACTCGTGACGGCACCTGCGACGTTAGTCGCGACCAGAGCGTAACTCCCGGCATCGCTGAGCTGCACATTCGGAAGCGTAAGCGTCGATGCGTTGGCCCCTGGAATATTTATTCCCCCCTTCTGCCACTGATAGGTCGGGATCGGTGCGCCGCTCACCACGCAGATGAACGAAACCGAGCCACCAACAAAGGCGGGATGACTCAACGGCTGAGTCGTGATCGACGGGCCGATATTCACCGTGAGGGTTTGCTGCGCGGTCGTGCTGCTAAAGTTGACCGTGTCGGTTGGTGTAAATGCTGTGGTCAGGGTCTGAAAGCCACCCGCAAGGAGCACTCCGCTCGCCGGACTGTAACGAAAGCTTCCCGGAACACTGGACGTGGCATTCAGTTGAGTAGCACTTAAAGCGGTGCCTGGATTTACCGCTGAGGGAACCGGCCAGGTGATCACTGGAGTAACTTTCGCAATGACTAGCGATCCCGCAATCGTGACCGGCAGGTAATTGGCATCATTGAGCGTGCCGACCACCGCATAAGTGCCTGCATTGATCGGCATAGCAGCGGAGCCATCATACGTGAAACTCACGGCGAGCCCGGCCGGGGTGGTGATCGCAGTCGCCGCATGGGGTAGGATATTGTAGGTCGCCACGAGGTTGCCGAACACCACCGTGGCTGAAGCCTTGGAAATATTCAGCGTTCCCGACACTGAGGCCGGCAGGTAATTGGCATCATTAAGCGTGCCGATCACTGAATAGGCTCCTGCATTGGTCGGCGTAGCCCCAGAACCATTATACGTGAAGCTCACGTTGACCCCAGCCGGGGTGGTAATCGCAGTCGCCGCGTGGGGTGAGCTATCGTAGGTGGCCGCAAGGCCCCCGAGGGCCAACGTTGCCGAAGCTTTAGCGATAACCAACGATCCTGATGCCGACGCTGGCAAATAGTTGGCATCATTTATTTCGCCAACGACATAATATGTACCCGCATTAGCCGGCGTGATCGTCGACCCGTTGTAGCTAAAGACGACATTGAGCGAGGCGGGAATAGTCGCGGCATTGCCCGCGTGAGCTGAACCGTTATAGGTGGTGACCAGATGATCGACACTAATGGTGGCCGTGCCCCTGGCGATTTCCAGGGTGAGTGGCGTGACTGAGGTCCCGCCAGCGTTGGTCGCACCGAGATTGACCAAAAATGTACCGGCCGCAGTTGGTATGCCGGAAATGATACCCGTCGCGGGAGCAATGCTCACCCCGGCCGGTAGACCACTTGCACTGTAACTGGTGGGCGAACCAGAGAACGTGGATGGATAACCAAAATTTACTCCGACCGTACCATTCCCTGTAGCCGAACTAAGTAAAATCGGAGGTGCCAGTACACCCAAACGTATCGTATTATTTCCAGTATCCGCCACATAGATTTTGCCAGTCGAATCCACGGCAATGTCCACCGGGCCATTAAACTGAGCGCCGCTCCCAACCCCATCACTCGAACCATAATAGCCAAAGGTATTTCCTGCGAGAGTCGTTGCCACCCCCGCTGGAGTGATTTTTCTAATCAAACCAGTCCCTTGTTCCGCAACGTATACATTATCCTGATCATCCACGGTAATATCGACTAAAGTGTTAAATGAAGCGGCACTACCAACACCATCAGAATAGCCATTATTGCCTGCAAAGCCGGCGAGTGTCGTCACCACTCCGGCTGGGCTTATTTTCCTAATAATAAAATTGAAAGTATCAGCGACAAAGACGTTTCCCGCTGCGTCTGCGGCCACGTCAAAAGGATAGTAGAATCGCGCAGCACTACCGGTGGCGTCAGTATAGCCGCTGATGCCCGCGGAGCCCGCGAGCGTCGTCACCACTCCGGCCGGGGTAATCTTCCGGATGGTATGATTACTGGTATCTGCGACGTAAAGATTGCCCAATCCGTCTGCAGCCAAACCTTGGGCTCCGTTAAACCGCGCTGCCGTGCCAATCCCATCAATTGAACCCGAAATGTCATAATTGCCAGCAACGGTCGTCGTCACACCCGCTGGGGTGATCTTTCTAATTACTAGATCGCCGTCTGCCACATAAACATTGCCGGCGACATCCAAGACCAGACCTTTAACGCTCCTAAACCGCGCCGCACTGCCGGTGCCGTCGGTCGTGCCTATCAGGCCGGCGCTGCCCGCGAGGGTTGTCACCACGCCGGTAGCAGTGATTTTTCTGATCGTATTATTTCCGGTATCGGAGACGTACACATTCCCCGCTTGATCCACCGCCACTCCGCGGGGTTCACTGAACCGCGCGGTGCTGCCCGTACCATCCACCGAACCAAGAGCCGGAGAGCCGGCAAAGGTCGTAACAACTCCAGCGGTCGTGACCCGCCGAACTGTAGCATTATTGATATCCGCGACGTAAATATCCCCCGCCGCCCCCACCGCCAGACTAGCAGGATAATTAAAACGCGCCGCACTCCCTGTACCGTCAAATGAGCCGACTTGGGTCGCATTGCCCGCCAAGGTGCTCACCACTCCGGCGGCGGTGATTTTGCGAATCGTACCGCCGTTTCCTGCTTCCGAAACATAAAAATTACCGAGGCCGTCAGACGCTATTCCCGTCGGATAACCGAATCTCGCGGTCGTACCCGTGCCATCAACCGAACCAATGTCACCAGCGGAGCCGGCAAAGGTCGTCACGATCCCGAGTGTCGAGATCTTCCGGATCACATGATTATTGTAGTCTGCAACATAAAGGTTCCCTGTTCCATCGAAGGCCAGTCCTTTGGGATTGTTGAATAACGCGGCACCAACCGGGCCGTTGACCGCACCGCTATTGCCCGCTGTCCCAGCAATAGTTGTTACCACTCCACCGGAGGTCACTTTTCTTATGGTGTGATTATAGGAATCCGCAACGTAGACGTTGCCCGCCCCATCCACCGCCAATGCGGAAAAATAACTGAACCGCGCCGCACTGCCAGTGCCATCCGCCGAACCGCTGCTATAAGGCAAGCCGGCAAGAGTCGTCACCAGACCCACCGGGGTAACTTTACGAATTGTACAAGACCCGTCCCCAACAAAAACATTACCCCCGGCATCGACTGCCACCCCACGAGGGTAATTGAACTGCGCAACACCATCAGCGCTATCAGTCGTACCACTGAAGCCAGCCGTACCGGCGAAGGTAGTGACCAACCCAGCAGGAGTAATTTTCCGAATCGTACTGTTATGGGAATCTGCGACGTAAAGATTTCCTGCTGCGTCCGCCGCCACACTTTGAGGATCGTAAAACCGTGCAAGAGTACCTGTACCATCGGCCGAACCTCGAGTGGCGTAACCCGCCAGCGTCGTGAATGCATACGGTGTCGCGTAATTGCTCTGAGCCTGAAGCGCAACCGAAGGCGCAATGCTCGCGAGCACCAGCGCACTCAATTGTGCAGCGACAATAATCAGCGAAGACAAGGAACGCACAAGGGCCGAAGAAGGGAATAGCGACATGAGGAGAATAACCAAATGCTACAGACGCAGAGCCATGCATCTAATTTGATTACCGAAATCCGGGCAAACCCAAAAGCCATGAACGATTCCGCCGATCAAAAATCTTCTCCACTTGCGTCCGCTCCCCCCCGGAATTTCTCCCGGGGGCCACCCCAAATCCTCAGGCCTTAACTTTCACCAGCAGCTGCTCGGTCGCCTTTCGGCCGGCAGCTTCCAACTGCCAGCGCCGGGCAAACTGACTGGCGGATGCCGGAACGCCCATCTGAAGACGCTCACTCACCCAACGATTCGAAACCGAGGTGCTTTGCTTGAGCGCTGCGGCCAACAGCATTTTGTCCTCATGCGATTTCTTTTTCGGCAGCGTGTTAAGATTGATCTTCGCCGCCTTGGCCAGACGCAGCAATTGCTTTTCCCATGTCACCGCACGCTCCGCCAGTCCGACCACCGGCTTCCGTCCCGTAGTCTGGGAGCGTTTCCATTTTGCTCCAAGTTGCGCGGCTTCCTTGCGCATCTTCTTTTTAAATTCCCGCGTCCCCACGCACCAGCCGCGACTCAAATGCGCTGCGATCATTTCCTTTTTCTTCGCGGCGTCCGTCGCCAAAAATTCCAAGTGTTCGAGATATTTCTTCCACCCGGTGGGAGTGTTCGCAAAGCCGCCCACCGCACCGAGCACCGACGACGACTCCAACCAGGCCGGAGCGTCCTTGCTCAGCCAAAGCGGCAGGCTGCTCGACGAATAACTCAAAAGCTTTCCCGCGGATACGGCTCCCGCGCGCACGGGATTGAGATGGATGTGATGACACACCAACCCCAGCGTCGCCCCTGGCTCGAGGAGCAGCGACTTATAACGGCCCTGAAACGGCCGACCCGTCAGGCCGCGTGAGCCAAGATAACGGCGAATCCAAGTTCCCTGCAGCCACTTCATGCCCTCGCCCAAGTTCGGCTCCGATAATTCCACCGCGAGGTGAAAATGATTTTTCATCACGACGAAGGCGTGCACCCGCCACCCAAATTGAGTCGCCGTTTCACCGAGCGTCTGAACAAACGCCTCGGCGGCCCCTTTCCCGACAAAAATGTTTTTCCGGCCCTTGCTCCGGTTGATCACATGATAACTTGCTCCAGCAATTTCGATTCGTAATGGTCTTGGCATGACCCCAAATCACGGCTCGACCGCGTGGCTTGTCAAGAATCAAGGCCTGGCGGGATTTTGGGGCAGAGGCAAAAGCGAGCACAAGCCCGTCACGCGCTGGCAGACTTTCACCCGCAGCGAGGCGCTCACCAACCTAATGTCCGTCGAATTAGCGGTTCCAATTCCGCTGCGATCGCCTCGTGCTCCTGACCGGTGGGATGGGTATTGCCAGGTACGCCGGGATAATGCGGCAGCGGCGCGAGAATAATTTTTACGCTACGAGCGCGCGCCACAATTTGTTCGAGGTACGCATGCAACGCCGTGCGTCTCGGTCCGCGATTGGCATCATCCCCGACCATCGGTGAATCCATCACGAAGATCAGCGCGTCCGGCGCATCCCGGCGGACTTTCTCGATAAACTCAACGTACGCATTCACAAATTCGTTCTGATCGGGAATGCCCTGACTGAAATCATTGGTCCCGAGCTGAATTCCAATCGCATCCGGGACATAGCGCCGGTGATCCCAACGCGCGGCGGGATCGTCCGGCAGCGCCAGCTCATAAAACTGCGGCGCGTTGCGCGTATCACGAATGTCCTGCCAGTCACGGATGATGCCTCGCCCGCCATAACTCACAAGGTGGCACTGCGCCCCGAGCCGGCGCGCCAAAATCATCCCGTAGGACAAGCGTCCGTTGGAGTTGATCTTCGCTCGCGTGTCACGGCCCGCTTCATATGCGGTCAGTTCTCCCGACGTCACCGAATCGCCGATGAACATCATCTTTCGTTGCGGCAAGACCGGCGCCGATAACCACTCGCCACCGACACCGAGCGTAAAATCCAGCAACGTAACCGTTCCCTGCCAACTCTCATTGCGTCGTGTCAGAGCGATGGTGTGCTCTGCGGCCGCCGCACTGTGAAAAATCACATACTCCCCCGCCCCTTTGTGCAGCGCGAGCAAAGTCGGGGCCGCTCCATCGACGCTGACATCAAAATACAAATCATCATCGGAAGCGTTGGCCCGCAAGGTCAGCGCCGAGCCGCGAAACCGGAGATGCGCGGTCACACCGGGAAATCCAAGCTGAACTTCGCCGGCAGAGTCGACGGCGTAACGCCCTTCATAAGTGATCGCTGGATTATTCGACGGCATCGGCGGAGTAGAAGCGACGGCGGCCGCGGTGGCAACTGCACTCAGCGTGAGCCCGATCAGACCGCCGGGAATCGCTGAAAATAGAAAATGAAGGATTGGTTTCATCGGAGTGTGTGTTGGGGATAAATTTTTATTCGACTACTTGATCACCGGGAAATGCACGGTGGGATTTTTCACCTTCACCCATGGGAGCTTTTCCCAAGTCATGACCTGGTCGCTGCCCAGCAGCGCATTTGCCACCGCACGATCGTTCCGCCCACCCACCGTGTCGCCCCACACCGTAAACCACGCCCAGCGCGGCTGCTGTTTCAAAAGTTCGGGCGTCGGCAACGGTCCCACCTCGGCGAGTGCGATCGGTTTCCCGTTCGCGAGGGCGAGCAGGTCCTCATAATCGTGGCCCGCGTAGTTACTCGAATAGACATCGGTCGCCAGCATATCGACCACGTCGTGACCGGGGAAAAAATCGGCGTATGCCCCCACCTTCGCCCGAATCTCGTTACCGCCAAAAACCCAAATAAGATTATTCAGATGATGGAACCGCACGAGCCGGTCGTAGAGCTGACGGTAAAGTTTTTGAAATCCATTCTCCCCGGAGCGACCACCCCACCAAAACCAATCGCCATTCATCTCGTGATACGGCCGCCACAAAACCGGCACGTGGGCATCGCGGAGCTGCTTCAAAAAATAGGCGATGACGTCGACTTGTGATTTCCAGCGCTCGTTTAGCTCAGTACCCGGAGTAAGGAGCTCCTGCCATTGGGCGTCGGTCAATTTGCCTTGAATGGATTTCTCGAACGTCACCGGCTCATCCTCACTTGGCCGAACCGCGTGCCACATGAGATTAATAATAAATCCTTCCTCGTGGCGGCGAATCGCCTCATCGACAATTTGCTGGCGATAGTTGATGCCGTCCCACGTACCCGCTTCGCTAAAACCAAAATCCTGACTGAACACCGCGGGGTAACGGCCCGTCGATTTGTATGCCGCCGCGAGCCGGGTCGAACCCAGCAACGGCACACAATGCTGGCCGGACAGCGTGTGTTGACCGGACTGATCATGGAAAAATTGAGCCAACTCGATTGCCTCCGCCGTCGCACCCGGCGTACAGAGCGTCACCCGCTCCTCGCCGTGCAAGGTCGCGATAAAAATAATCAAACCACTCACTCCGCCAAGCAAACAACGTGGGATATTCACCCCCACAAGCTGTCGACCCGCGCTTCGGACTCAAGCCGAAGCGATAAGCGCGTGTTGGTTATAACGCGAAAACGCGCCCGTTACGGCGCAAGCGAAAGCGCGAGCAACAAATCGCCCGGAGCCGGTACACTGACTTCGTCAAGCGAAGCTGCCAGCGCGGCGGCGATCACCTTGATCGGCTCGGCCGGTGCGCCGGATTGAATGGTCAAGGACTCCGCAGACGGCACCTCGCCAACGGACCATGAACGGATAAAAATACCGACGGGCAATAGTGCTGGCGTCGCATAATAGCGCCCGCTCGTGGCGTCAAAAAAACGCATGGTGGCCAGCCCGAGCAGGCGCGTCGCCAGCTCGCCCGCATCCTTCCGCTTCGCCGCGCGCGCGAATTCGTGGCACCCAAAAGTGAGCGCAGCATAATCCGCCGGTGCCGCCGACACCGCCGAGCCGCGCATCCGGCGAAGATCACCCTCGGCCGAAAAGAAAAAACTTTTTTTCACCGCTTCAAACAATTGCGCCGAGGCTTTGAGATAACGTGGCTCATTGAGTTGTTCGCCAGCGCGAGCCAGCGCAGCAAGCATCAACCCGTGCACGCCAGCAGAGGCGCTTTGATCACGCAACGGGGCAGGGCGGCCAGCACGCACCGCCAACAAACGCGCAGCCGCCGACGCGTCTTCGGCCACGGGCACCAAGACCGAGCGCAGCAGGTTTTTTCCCTTCATTTTCCCACTGAGATCATCGTCGGCCGAAATATTGCCTGCCGCTTCCACTCCGTGCGCGGTTTTAAAAGCCGCCGCATCCGCCCCCAGTGCCGCGTCGATTTCCGCATCCGTCCACGCGTAGTAACCCGCGAATTCTTCGCCGGTCGTATCTTCCGCAGCGTCGAAAGTTCCATCCGGCCGGATCAGGTGGGCCAGAGCGTAATCCAGCGCTCCGCGGGCGACCGCGGCAAAATTCTTAGCGTCGTCGCCTTGCGCCGCGTCAAGGTACGCGAGTGCGATCCGCGCCTGGTCGGCGAGATTTTTCTGGGCGTACGGTAAATGCCACTTGGCATCAGTGCTGTAGCGGAAAAAACCATGGTCCAGTGGATCGCGCAGCGCACTGGCGGCCAGCGCGCGCAGGGTGAAAAGCGCCGCATCGCGATCGGCCGGCGACTGGCGCAGGAGAAAGCGCAACAATTCCGGATCAGGATTTTTCGGCGCTTCGGTGAAACCACCGTTCACCGCATCAAACTGCGCCCGCCAGGCATCGGCGGCGGCGGTCAATTTCGCTTTAACTTTTTCCGGCGTCGAGACGGCGGGCACGACTGCTTTAACGAGCGCCGCCAACTGGATCACCGCCTCATTCGCGCGGGCGCGGCAGCCGGCCGGATCGGAAGTCCACGCGGCTTTGGCCTGTTGCGCAATTTTGCTGAAACTCGACTTGCCCCACTCCTCCGTAGGCGGCAGATACGCCGCACCTTCGTACGGCAACAGCTCGGGCGTGAGCCAGAGATTCAGCGGCTGCCCCGTGAGCTGCTTCAGCTCGCTCAGATAAGTTTGGTAAAGTGAAACGAGCTCGGGGTGTTCCTCGCGATCAACGAGCACGCAAACAAAAGTCTGATTGAGCAGCGCGGCGGTTTCAGCGTTGGAAAAAGTCTGCCGGCCCATCGCACGGCTCAGTTCGCTGGCGGCAGATCCAATAAAAAGAAACACGGGCTTCTGCTCTTTCTTCGCCCGCGCGAAAGCTGCGTCGCCCCACGGCATCCATTCCACCGCACTGTCGGCCTGGCCTTGCAGATAAGTGGACGGTTCCCCCGCCAGCGACGTAGCGGATCGGGCGGCGATCGGACTCCAGATAAAAAGCAAGAGCAGCAAGGCGGACGGTAATCGATTAGTCATGAGGGGAAGCGGAGCGGAATTGGGCGACTGATAAAAGATGAGGTTTGAATAGCGTAATAACTGCCCGGCCCGCGTCCAGCGCAACTCGCGGGCAACGGCCCTCCCTTCCTCCGCCGACACCACGCTTCACGGACTGTTCCTAGAGCCGGGCCCGCAAATCGTCCGGCAACAAATCTCGCGCGAGATCCCTCAAATGCGGATCAGTAATCGTTAATCCAAACGCTTTGCCCAACACCTGAAGACGGTAGAGCGCACCGGTATTAAGTGAACGGAGCTTCGTTTCATCCACATCGGTCAGACAGCGCTGCACTTGGATGCGCGCGAGATCCGTCTGCTTGCTGCGCGCCAGCACGACCGCGAGGCTGGCGCGCCGATCCCACAACAAACTGCGATCTCCATTGCCGGCTAAGCGCGGCCGCAACAACTCGATGGTTTTGGCAAACGCGACTGTATCGCCGCGGGCCAATTCAACCTGGGCGCGCGCAACCAGCGCACCAAGATCCGCCGGAAACCGCCGCAGCGCCTGGGCCACGGACGCCGCTGGATCGAGCTGGTTCATTTCAATGAAATATTCCGCCGTCCGGCTCAACGCGACCGCGTCATCCTGATCCTCGACCACCTCAAAAATTGTGACCGTCTGGCCTTCAAATCCCGCGATCACGGGCAACTGATATGGCACCGGACGGAGCCAGCCCGGAACCCGCCAGAGATGCAGTCCATTCAGAAAAGTACCCTCCAATTGCCCCATTCCGATGCGCGCATAATCGTCGAGGTAGGAATCCCACGACGGAATAACAAGGTGTGTAATCCCACGGCGATCGATCAACTCCTTCGCCTCTTCGGGAGTGGACGCACTGACCATTCGAATGGCCGCCCCGATTCCCGCTTCATTTTCCCTCGCCAGCGTGCCGAGTCCGCGCAGCCCGTTGTAATAATAAAGTGTCGTCGTTTCATTGGGCGGCGCCAACACCATGGCACCGGCCGGCCCCGCGTGTTTCGCCAACCAGCGAGCCAAATCCCGCTCAATTAATCCCACCAACTCAAATTCATTCAGGGTTATTTTTGCTTCTTTTTCCCGCGCCGGAGTCAACTGAATCGCACCCAAAATCAGCACTGCCGCAACCGCCCCGCCCCACGCCCAGCGCACCACCGGGCGGCGAGCAGACGCGTCTGTGGCGGCAACCAGCAGCACGAGTGCAACGCCGTCAAACATGCTCCAACCACTGAGGTACTGACCGGCGATCACCAGTGCGACCAACACCGGTCCAAGCGCAATCGCCACCGCGCTCCGCGCCAGCGCACCGGTCCGCCGACTTAAAATCAACCACCCCGCCGGCAACATTAACAATATCGGCAAGACCGTGATCATCACGTTTGCGGTAATGCCCTCATGGATCATCCACGCCCAAAGACTCCTCGCCACCGCGCTGCCGGGAAGTTTCACCAGTCGCGACACCGAGACGCTCGCGGCCAGGAATCCATCGTTTTTCAATTTCCACATGACCACCGGCAGCGCTGCGATCGCCGCGATCGCGAGGACAAAAACAACGACTCGCCGGACCGTCCAAGCCGCTCTCCCGCTTTGGACCCAAGTCCCGACCTGCACCAGACCCGCGCCCAACCCGAGCCATGCCACACCGTAGAGCGGGTGAACCACCCGCAATTGCCACGAAGCCAGGTGATCCGGATAATATTCAATCAGGCAAGCGACCAGAATCGTGGCCGCCCCGGCCACCGCCCAAGCCCACCAGGCCGAGGTGAAATCGTGCAATGGCGACGCGGCGGTTTGTTCACTATTCGAAACTGACGGAGGCATCGCGACCACCCTCGCCGCTTTGGGACGATTCTCCTTCGTCGGCGGGGTGGAAACGATCGAAGTGGCGCGCCGGGCCGCCCAGGTCGCAATCACTCCCCCGAGCGCAATGCCCAACAGAATCGGCACCTGATTGACCACGCTGACCCACATACCCAATCCACCGGCAATTCCCGCGACGAGGAACCAGCGCGTCGCCCGCCGACCCGCGCCTGCCGGGTCACTTTGATTTTGCTCACCGACCCCAAGTCTGGCGCGAAGACCAGCAAGCAAAGGCAGTATACTCCAGATGCCGCACGCCAGCGATAACGCCCGGTCATCCGGCGCTCCCGGAATGAAGGCGGCGGCAAACGGAAAAATCATCGCCAAACCGGCGGCGAATAACGCGGCGGGAAAAACTCCGAACTGCCACGCCACAAAACCCGCCGCTCCGACCATGAGCAGGACGTGAAGCAGGGGATCCGCGAAAATCGCCGCCCGTTCGACTGACTGGCCCAGCGGCCGACCGGACACCGTGTGATCCAGCCAGGCAATCAAACCCAACCACCAACGATAAGGGGAAGGCGTTTCCACCAACCGACCGAAAGGTGCATTGTCATAGTCGACATGCCGCACGCGCCACTCCCCGCGCGCCAACATTTGCTGCGTCTGCGCAATCCAGTGGTAGGTATCATTATTATGCTCGGGCACGATCAGCTCCCGTGCGCCACCCGCAAAACCCGTGGGCGATTGCGGATCGGTTTTCAGCGGTTCCGCAACCAGACCCGTGGTGTATTCGACCCGCTGCACCCGCACTGAGTTGGTCCACCCCGCGAAACCCCATGCGACCAAGGGGAGAATGATCCACGCGAGGGACGAAAATCGGGAGGAGTGGCTGACAGGAGTCACAGGATGGGCCAAAAGTTTTAGAATCACGGAAGCAATCGCACAACGCAGGACGGAGCAAGCAAAGTTCGAACGTCGGACCGACCGATCTGCTTATTTTTTATCGATCATTGCGTTTTTAATTAAAACGTCGACTAGCGCTCTTACTCCGCTGGCGTTTGTGCGTTTCTGGACCTTTCGATAAACGATGAATCCATCTTCTTGAGTGAGCCTCCGCTGGCCACTCCACTCAACGGCCATTTGATCCACAACCAGAACAGCCTCTATTTCACCCTCAGGTCAATTATAACAAAGGAAATCAGGCCCGTGAATTCACGCCTGGTTGATCACAGGATAGCACGCGCCAACGCATTCAATCCGTAAGAGTCTTGGCATACGACCAAGCCAAATTCATCACTGCTTTTGTCCAGAGTCGAGACATGACGTCTTTGGCTTGGTTTCATCAGCAAAATTGAGATCCGCCAATCAGGAATCAAAGCGCGGCCGGCTAGAGCATATTAAGTAATAGTGTAGCCGACTATTTGTGTAGCGCCGGTGCTTGCGTCGGCCATGTTGTGCGGGGGGTTGTGTCTGTGCTCGCACGTCTAGGCCGTCGCAAGAAAACTCCCCACATCGGAATGCAGCCGGCCCTAGTTTCATTTAAAATGCTCTAGCCGCAGTCCGACATCTTGACTAACTCATTACCAGTATTGTCCTCAGTCGATTAGGATACTTACAACCTGACCCTTTTAGATTTACTCACGCCACCGGACTGGAGCGAAGCGGAAGGAGGACGCAGACGGCGTGACGGTTTCGCTGGCGCGTCGGGTGCCGTCAGGTGATTGGGGAACGTTGCGTCAGAGGAGAAGTAGCGTCTAGCGGCCTGACCCCGTTGGATTATCCCATCACCAAGGCGTGAGCGGCGCACCGCGTGCCGCCGGTTCATTAACCACCTGGCCGACCACACACCACAAAGCCAGCCCCCTTTTTATTCACTCTGCGTCTCATCGATGCGGTAGGTCACCAAATAAGGATCGTGCACCAACCGGCGCACTCCCGGCCGGGCGCGGAGTTGTCCACCGCGCCGGGGCATTACCGCAAGCGACTCGGCGAGCCCAACCAGATCACCTCGCACGCGGCCCAAGGGAAAACCGTCGATGTCGCTCTCCTCGTTGCTTTGTCGCGGTCGTTTGCAGCCGTGTGTCGCGAGAGTTTTTATGTGGGGATTTCGAGGGCGCGGGAAAGCGTCCAGGTCTTCACCGATGATGCCGATTTGCTCGCCCGTCGCGTTGAGGACACCCACACGCGCAAGGCTGCCCTTGAGCTGCAGGGCCTGCGCGACGAGTTGGCCAAACATGGGCTCGGTCATGCGAAGGAAGCGGAGCAAAATAAAGCGGCGGTCAAAATCACGACGGAGCGGGAAGGGATTTCGCGGATCAGTTGTTACCGCCCGGAGTGCCGTCGTAAGAAGTGCCGTGTTTGAGCCGCGGTGAAATCATACCTGCGAGTGGGTTTACGGTGGGAGTGTGATGGAGAGTGC
>JANYFP010000436.1 GCA_025362555.1 Verrucomicrobiota bacterium | reverse complement strand
ACCAGCGAAGTTTGCAGTCCCCGATCCTGCGCGTCGGTGCTCACATCGACGATCTCGGGAATCGCATTCAACGCCTGGCGGATGCGCGGCTCCCACGCGCGGAGTTCCCCGATGTCATCGGCGCTCAGCGTGTATTGATACTGCGCATTGGAATTGCGGCCGCCGACGCGCACGTCCTGGGCCGCTTGGAGAAAAAGGGTGGCCCCCGGGACATGGGCCAGTTCCCGACGCAGCCGAGCAATCACCACGTCGGCGGAAATTTTGCGCACCGCCAATGGTTTGAGCATCACAAAGAAAAAAGCACTGTTGCGCTGCCCACCGCCGGTGAAAGCCACCACATGATCCACGGCGGTGTCGGCCCGAATGATGGACACATAACTGCTCAGCTTTTGCTGCATCGCCTGAAAGGAGATGCTCTGATCTGCGACCAGATTGCCTTGAATGCGCCCGGTATCCTGCTGCGGCATGAAGCCCTTTGGCACAATAATGTAGAGATAAACATTCAGCGCCACGGTGCCGAGCAAGGCGGCGAGCATGAGGCGGCGGTGCGCCAGTGCCCATTGCAGAGTCCGCTCATAAAACCGCAGCAGACCCGCAAACATCCACTCGATAAAACGGGAAACGCGTCCCGGCTTCTCTTCGCTTTCCGGCCGCAACACCCGGGCGCACATCATGGGCGTCGCCGTCAGCGAAACCACAAGTGAAACCATGATGGCCGCAGAAAGGGTAACGGCGAATTCCCGAAACAACCGGCCGATGATTCCGCCCATCATCAGAATGGGCACAAAAACCGCGACGAGTGAAATGCTCATCGACACCACGGTGAATCCGACTTCGCGCGCGCCCCGGATCGAGGCCTCGAAGGGCGTCATCCCATCCTCAATGTGGCGGGAAACATTTTCGAGCACGACCACGGCGTCGTCGACCACAAATCCGGTGGCGATGGTAAGAGCCATGAGCGAAAGATTATCGAGGCTGTAACCGCAAAGATACATGATGCCAAACGTACCGATCAGCGAGATGGGCACGGCGACCGCGGGAATCAGCGCGGCGCGCCAGCGGCGCAGAAAAACAAACACGACCAAAATCACCAGCGCGATGGCGATCACGAGCGTCGTTTCGACTCCGTGCAAGGAAGCACGGATTGTCGTCGTGGTATCCGCAGTGACCCCCAACGTGATGGCCGACGGAATCGAGGCGCGCAGCAGCGGTAAAATTGCTTTCACGCGATCAACCGTCTCTATGACATTCGCTCCCGGTTGGCGCCGGATCAAAAGCAGCACGGCGGGTTTTCCGTCGGACAGACCGGCATTGCGCAAGTCCTGCACGGAGTCGGTGACGGTGGCGACATCGCTCAGGCGCACGGCCGCGCCTTTATGATAAGCCACGATGATCGGGAGATAGTCCGCCGCTTTTTTCGCCTGATCGTTGGCGGCGATCTGCCAGTGCCGTTCGTCGCCATCCAGCGAACCCTTCGGCCGGTTGGCATTGGTGGTGGCAATCGCGGCACGGACCGACGCCGTTCCGATCCCGTAGCGATTCAGCGCCGTGGGATTCAGTTCGACCCGCACTGCTGGTAAAGAGCTACCCCCAATCGATACCTGGCCGACTCCGTCAACTTGAGCGAGTGCTTGGGCGAGGATGGTGGAAGCGGCATCATACATCTGCCCTTGATCAAGCGTAGCGGACGTCAGACTTAAAATCAGGACGGGCGCATCGGAAGGATTAGCTTTCCGATAAGTGGGATTGCTCGGCAACCCGGTCGGAAGCAAACCGCGCGCGGCGTTGATCGCCGCTTGGACATCGCGCGCCGCGCCGTCGATATTCCGACTCAAATCAAATTGCAGCGTGATACCAGTCGAACCAAGCGAACTGGAAGAGGTCATCTCCGCCACGCCAGCGATGCGTCCCAGCGACCGTTCCAACGGCGTCGCCACAGTCGAGGCCATGGTCTCCGGACTCGCCCCGGGTAAGGACGCCGAAACCGAAATCGTGGGGAAATCCACCTGCGGCAACGGCGACACCGGCAACAAACGATAGGCGAGCAGGCCAGCCAACGCGACGCCGACCGTGAGGAGCGTCGTGGCAACCGGGCGCCGGATAAATGGTTCGGAAACGCTCATGACACTGTGACGCCTGTCACGACCGGTTGAACTTTCCGGAACCGCTGCGAGAGACGGTCGAACATCAGGTAGATGACCGGAGTGGTGAACAGCGTCAGGATCTGGCTGAAGATGAGACCGCCCACCATCGTGATGCCGAGGGGATGGCGCAATTCCGAGCCGACTCCCGAACCCAGCATCAGCGGCAAGGCGCCGAGCAAAGCCGCCAGCGTCGTCATCATGATCGGACGAAAGCGCAGCAGGCAGGCTTCATAGATCGCCGCCTCAGGTGACTTGCCCTGATCCCGCTCCGCTTGAAGGGCAAAATCGATCATCATGATCGCGTTCTTCTTCACGATGCCGATGAGCAGAATAATTCCAATGATGCCGATCATGCCGAGATCAGTCTTGGCGAGTTGCAGCGACAACAAGGCGCCAACGCCCGCGGATGGCAGCGTGGAAAGGATCGTGATGGGATGAATGTAGCTTTCGTAGAGCACACCCAGAACAATATACATCGTGATGATCGCGGCGATGATCAGGAAAAGAGTGTTCGTCAATGACGCGCTGAATTCCAGCGCCGCACCTTGAAATTCGATTCGCACACTCGCTGGCACCTCCAGTTCATGTTGACGGGTTTCAATGGCTTTCACCGCGTCGCCCAACGAGTAGCCGGGCGCGAGATTGAACGAGACCGTGGCGGCGGGAAATTGAGCGACATGGTTAATCACGAGCGGAGCGTGGCGCTCACTGACCCGGGCCACCGCCGTCAACCGCACCTGCGCACCCGCGTTGGAAGTGACGTAAATATTTTCCAGTGCGGTCAAACTGCGCTGCAGTGCCGGCGGCGCTTCCAGGACGACCCGATACTGATTAGATTGCGTGAAGATCGTCGAGACGAGGCGCTGGCCAAACGCATTATAAAGAGCGTTGTCGATCGCCGCCACCGTGACCCCGAGTCGCGCTGCGGAATCGCGATCAATATCCAGATACGCCTGCAGTCCTTCATTCTGCAGATCGCTCGCCACGTCGGCCAGCGGAGCTAATTTCCCGAAATCCTCGACGAGGCGTTTGACCCAGAGCTCCAGTTCGGCGGGATCAGCGGACTCAACACTGAATTGATACTGCGTGCGGCTGACCGTACTCTCAATGGAAAGATCCTGCACCGGTTGCAGGTAAAGCGTGATGCCGGGCAGCGCCGCGAGCTTCGGCTGGAGATGGCGAATCACCTCCGTCGCGCTGCTCTTGCGCTCGTGCTGTGGCTTGAGATTGATGAGGAAACGCCCGCTATTGAGGGTGGAGTTTGTACCGTCCACGCCGATGTAGGACGACAGACTGGCCACATCTTCGTCAGCGAGAATGACGCGACCCAGGGCTTGCTGGCGCTCGGCCATCGCAGAGAACGAAATGGATTGGGCGGCCTGCGAAATGCCTTGAATGGCACCAGTGTCCTGCACCGGGAAAAAGCCTTTGGGGACGACCAGGTAGAGCCCAATCGTGAGTAACAACGTGCCGCAAGCGACGGCCAGAGTGAGTCCCTGATGCCGGAGCACCCACCGGAGAAGAATGCCGTAGCGGGCGATCACGTCATCCAAAAACTTGCCGCTCGCGCGATAGAAGCGGCCTTGTTTTTCCTCCGGTGTGTGGTGCAGCAGCTTGGCGCACATCATCGGCGTGAGCGTCAGCGAAACCACGGCCGAGATAAGAATCGATACCGCCAGCGTGATCGCGAACTCACGAAACAGCCGGCCCACGACGTCGCCCATGAAGAGGAGTGGAATAAGGACAGCGATGAGCGACACCGTGAGGGAGATAATGGTGAAACCGATCTGTTCCGCGCCCTTCAACGCGGCCTCCAGCGGCGTGGCTCCTTCCTCGAGGTAGCGGGCGATATTTTCAATCATCACAATCGCATCATCGACGACGAAACCGGTCGCGATCGTCAGCGCCATGAGCGTCAGATTATTGATACTGAAACCGGCGAGATACATCACCCCAAAAGTGCCCACCAGCGAAAGCGGAACCGCCACTCCCGGAATAATTGTCGCGGGAATATTGCGCAGAAAAAGAAAGACCACCATCACGACCAGCGCGATCGAGATGAGCAACTCGACCTGAACGTCCTCGACCGAAGCACGGATGGTCACCGTGCGATCCGTCAGCGGAATGACATCGACCGAAGCCGGCAGACTCGCCTGCAACTGCGGCAGCAGCTGTTTAATGCGATCCACCACGGCAATGACGTTGGCTCCCGGCTGGCGTTGGATGTTGAGGATGATGGCGGCGCGGTCATTGGCCCAGGCGGCCAGTTGGACATTTTCCGCGCTATTCACGACCGCAGCCACATCACTCAGCCGGATAGGGGCGCCGTTGTGGTAGGCAATAATGAGCTTCTCATAATCCGTAACCGACTTGAGCTGGTCATTGGCATCAATGGTGGAAGCGCGCGCCGGTCCATCAAAACTACCCTTGGCCTGGTTAACGTTGGCGGCACCGATGGCCGTGCGCACGTCATCGAGCGTCAGTCCATTCGCGGCGAGCGCCCGCGGATCGGCTTGGACGCGCACGGCCGGGCGTTGACCGCCGCTGATGCTGACCAACCCCACTCCCGGAATCTGCGACAATTTTTGCGCCAGCCGCGTATCCACCAAATCCTCGACTTGCGGCAGCGGAATCGTCGACGACGTGATGCCGAGAGTCAGAATCGGCGCATCGGCGGGATTGACCTTGCTGTAGATGGGCGGAGTCGGGAGGTCCGTCGGCAACAAGTTCGAAGCGGCGTTGATGGCCGCCTGCACTTCCTGTTCGGCCACATCAAGGGTCAGGTCAAGACTGAAGGTCAGCGTGATTTGAGACGCGCCGCCCGAACTGGTTGACGCCATCCGATTAAGGCCCGGCATCTGGCCGAATTGGCGTTCAAGCGGAGCCGTAATCGAAGACGTGATGACCTCGGGACTGGCGCCCGGATAAAGGGTGACAACCTGGATCGTGGGGTAGTCAACCTGCGGCAGCGCCGATAGCGGCAAA
>JANYFP010000220.1 GCA_025362555.1 Verrucomicrobiota bacterium | reverse complement strand
CAGCCTCATAGACTGATTCAAGGAGACCCGGGCCCAACTTGGTGTGGACTTTAAAGGCTACATCCAAAACTGATCTTCCGACAATTTCTTGGTTCATAATACGCCTTCACTACCTTTGAATTCTCCGCGAGACGACTTCCTCATTCCCAATAAAACAACCTGAATTAAGGTGAGATTAGAGCGGCTCTTGAAGCGTCGGTAATGTGGCCATGGTCCGTTTCAACTGACTTTAGTCCGAACCTTCGCTCCCTTCGGATCCTTCGCGAGACACTTCAGAAAATCACACCTCACCACAGATCGCCCTGCTGCAATGCGTCACGCTTGTCGCCGTCGGTCGTGCTCATTTGCAACAGCCAGGGCAATGTTGCCGCTGCAAATTCCGCGCGGCGCAAAAACGTTTGCAATAACAGCGCACCCGCCAGCGCGTCGTAAAGGGCCGCGTGATAATTCCGGCGATCGGCCGGACAATGCAGCGCCGCCTGCGCGTCCAAATCCGTCTGCAATCCGCAAGCCGTCACCAGCTCGGCCAACTTCCCGTCTCCAAGTTGCGGAAAAAATTGCGGATAGAGCCGGCCGGTATCAATCCACGCGCCCCATTCCGCAATCGTGCGGCCCGGGCGCGCGAAATCGGGCGACGTGCGCGGATAAGCCCAAACTGATTTCAAAAGATAATTTTCCGCCTGCGCAAAATGCGCCGCCAGCGGTCCGCTCGCTCGCAGGGTCGAAAAATATTCCCATTCGTCCTTGAATGGCGCCGCCAACTTCAGCTCGCTCTCGCCCAAACCGTGGATCGCAGTGTCCTCCGCCTTCACCCGTCCAAGCGCCGCGCACAACCGCGTGCGAGTCGACGAAATCTCGCCGCGCTCCAACGTCACAACGCCAAACTCAATAATCCCCGAGGTGCTGTTGCCCTCGAAATCGATGAAGTGAATCGGCGTATCCGCCCAGTGATTAACCACGGATGTCACAGAATAGAATTAACCACTAACACACACTAATAGATCACTAATCAGAAATTAAAAACAGTCTGCCCGGATTTAATGAGTGACTCGTTAGTGAGCATTAGTGGTTAAAAAAATCCGGCTCTTGGGTCTCGCGTCACTCAGCTACGCTCACTTCTTCTTTTTCCAATCTGCAGTGACCACCGATGAAAATCCGCCGCGGGCTTTCCACCGGGCGATGATCGAAAGTTTGCGCGGCTGAAGCGCAGTACCGAGGTCGTCACAAATCTTGTTCGTCGCGGCTTCAAAGAAAATTCCCTCGTTACGATACGCGTGAAAATACAACTTCAATGACTTCAGCTCCACGCACTTTTTATCGGCGATATAACTGACCGTGATATCGGCAAAATCCGGATGTCCGGTCATCGGGCACACCGACGTGAACTCATGATGCGTGTGCTCGATCAAATAATCGCGTTTCGGCGCAGGATTTGGAAAGGTTTCGAGGATTTTTTTGTCGGCCATGGGAAGAGTGAAAAGTGACAAGTGGTCAGTGACGAGTACGGAAAAGCGAACGACAAAAGTTTGTCACTTATCGCTCATCACTCGTCACTTCCCGAGGTCCAAAAGGCATAAAACGAATGACGGCCCAGGCTATTCCCCCTCCGTCTTCCCTTCTCACTCATCACTCGCCACTTATCACCAGTCCCTGTCACTTGCCCCCTTCCTCCTTGCGCGCGGAGCGCGCTACGTCGCCGTCTCCGTGTAACGTTGTTCGCGGATCACGGTGATCTTGATCGTGCTGGGATAATCGAGCTCTTGCTCGATTTTGAGGCGAAGGGTTTTGGCCAGCGCATGAGCCTGCTCATCCGTCACCACGCTAGGCTGCACAATGACGCGGACTTCCCGGCCGGCCTGAATCGCAAAGGCTTGCTGCACCCCGGGCATGGCCATCGCCAATTTCTCGAGCCGGCCAAGCCGCTCGATGTAAGAAGTCATGGGCTCGGCGCGCGCACCGGGCCGGGACGCCGAAATTGCGTCCGCCAAAATCACCAAGCCCGCGTAAATTGTTTCCGGTTTCACCTCAGCGTGATGCGCCGCGACGGCGTTGACCACGATCGTCGTCTCGCCGTACCGCCGAACAAAGTCGGCGCCGATCAGCGCATGACTGCCCTCGTATTCACCTTCGATGGATTTGCCGATGTCATGCAGCAAACCCGCGCGCTTGGCCACGTTCGGCTCGAGTCCCAACTCGGAAGCCAGCATGGAACAGAGCTGGGCCACTTCGACCGAGTGATCGAGGACGTTCTGCGTATAGGAAAAACGAAAACGCAGCCGCCCGAGCAACTTGATTACCTCGGGGTGCAGCCCGGAAATTTTCAACCGGTCAACCGCTTCCTCGCCAATCTGGGCGACGTGCAGATCCATATCCTGCCGGCCCCGGGTCACAAATTCCTCAATGCTCGCCGGATGAATGCGGCCATCCTTCACCAATCCCTCGAGCGCCAGCTTGGCCACTTCGCGCCGCACAGGATCGAAGGAGGAAATCAAAACCATCTGCGGTGATTCATCGATCAAAAGCGTCGTACCGGTAGCAGCCTCAAAGGATTTAATATTCCGTCCCTCGCGCCCGATGATGCGCCCTTTCATTTCCTCGCTGGGGAGCTGGACAATGGTCGCAGTGAGATCGTTATTCGGCCGACTGGCCAGACGCTGCATGGCGGCGACCAGGATTCGTTTGCCCTCCTGTACGACGTCCTGCTCGGACCGTTCAAGCAGTTCCTTGCGCAAGAGTCGCAGCTCCTCCTGACATTCAAAGGTAACTTCCTCGCGCAACTGCTTGCGGATTTCCTCGCCGTCGAGTGAAGCCACGCCTTCAAGCCGCTTTCGCAGACTCTTGGAAAGATCGCGCATGGCGTCGCGAGCCTGGGTGATGGCGTTGGACTCGCGGGTCAGACGCTCCTGCCGCTGTTCCAATTGGTAATCGAGCAAGGCCAGTGATTCCTCGTGCGAACGGATTTCCCGCAGCATCATTTCAATTTCAATTTTGCGACGGTCGAGGTCGCGATTGAGATCCGATTCCCGGCTGCGGATTTTTTCTTCCGCTTGGCTAATCAATTCCTGAGAGGCAACGGCCGCTTCGCGCTTGGCCAATTCGAGATGGGCTTGGGCGCTATTTTCCGCCAATCGCCGCGTTTGGCGCATGATAAACCAAACCGCGACGAAGCCTCCCGCGACACCGACCAATGCGGCCGCGAACAAGGCCCACAAATACGGTTCGGCCGCAGTGGTTTGCATTAAAATTGGCTTGGTAGCTGCGATGAAGGTCAACATCTCAGTGCTTCAAACGTACGATCGTACACGAGCTTGGCAACACCGCAGAACAAGGAGGGTATCTTAATTAGCGGCTGATGCCGGCGTTGGTCAGGAGTAGGCAGCGAGCTTGCTCGCGCTCCGGAACGCAAATCAATCAAAGGCACCAGAAAAATCGGCTCACGGTAGGGGCCGTTGCCCTCAACGGCCTTCCGCTCGCGCAGGGCGATTGAGGGCAATCGCCCCTACCTTTTTCCAGCCAATCAATCTCTAAGTCTTAATAACCCTTGTTTCTTTTCGGCATCTTCAAGTAAGCGGTGAGGTCAGCTCCCCCATCCCAAAATTCTTCAGACATAATCAAGATGCGCCGTTGCCAGCGGGACACGCGGGTGTTTAGTGACCTCACTTTCTTAATGTGAAGTTAATCCGCGCCCTTGATCTCGGCAGTTTTTTCAAGCTCACCACGCGTGAGCGTTTTGACTGGGTCGTGCCTGCCTGCCTGTTGCTGCTTTCCACGATTGGCGTATTCTTCATCTACAGCGCTCAATTCGCCACCGAGCAACGCCAGTGGTTGATGCAATTGGTCTGGATGGGGCTCGGGGCCGTCATTTACCTGACGACCTCTCTCCTGGATTATCGCCTGTGGCTGAAATATGCCCACTGGGTCTACTTACTCGCCATCGCGATGCTCCTGATTGTGCTGATTCCCGGCGTCGGCACGACTCACGGCATGGGTGCGCGTCGCTGGCTCGATTTGCCTGGTCTCGGCGCGTTTCAGCCCTCGGAATTTGCCAAAGTCGCGGTCCTTTTCGCCACCGCCTCCATCCTGACTGGCGCCAAACTTGGCACCGTGCGCGACTCACTTCAGGTGCTGATCAAATTGGCCCTTGCGGTGGGCATTCCCATGTTGTTGATAATCGCAGAACCTGATCTCGGCAGCGCGCTTGTGATCGCGCCGATGGTCTTTGCCATGCTTTATGTCTCCAATCTCTCGATGCGCTTCTTCGCCGGGGCCTTGGGCGTCTTCGCCCTCCTCGTGGGCATTGTCGCGCTCGATGTCTGGCGATATTCGGTCTTCGTCGAGACGAATCATTTGAGTTTTTCGCATGATCGTGGCGCTTACGAACAGCATTCCTGGCTGCCGTTAAAGGACTATCAGCGTAACCGCGTGCTGGCTTTCGCGATGCCGGATAAAGTGGACCCCATGGGCATCGGCTGGAACAGCCGTCAATCGCTCATCTCCGTCGGCTCCGGCGGTCTATCGGGCAAAGGCTGGACCGAGGGCACACAGGCCAAGCTCGGCTACTTGCCGCGCGCTGTCGCGCACAACGACTTCATCTTCTCCGTTATCGCGGAGGAAAAAGGATTTCTGGGAAGCATCACCGTCATAGGACTGTTTGGCGTGGTGTTGTGGAATGGACTGCGGATCGCGGGCATGGCTCGCGACCGTTTCGGCGCGCTTCTGGCGCTGGGCGTCACGGTACTTCTAACCGTGCATGTGTTCGTCAACATCGCCATGACCATCGGAATTGTGCCGGTGAAAGGCATACCGCTTCCATTTATCAGCTACGGCGGCACGTTCGTGCTCAGCTGCTGCTTACTGCAAGGACTGGTTCAAAGCGTCTATCGTTTTCGGAGGGACTTTTAAATGAAGCTCCTGCCACGCGATATGGACCGCTCTGCCGGAATTTCCTGCACGCAGCCCGCTGGACACCCGCGCCCCGTGTCAACCACCACCAGGGATCAACCCCACCATGAACGATCAGCCATCCAACCCCAGCGTCCCGCCCGATGCCTCTTCACGCTATGAAGAGGAACTCGCCAATCCCCCGCCGCAGAAGCATACGGAGCCTCTGACCGCTGAACAACTGCGCAACGAATCCAAGGAAAGATCTGCCGACCGGCCCATCCTCCAGAAAATTCTGAATATCTTCCGCAAGGAGAAAGGCTCCTTCCGCGAACTCGTCATCAACTCCGAACCGCTCGAACGCCGCGTCGCGCTGCTCGTCGACGGCACCCTCGATCGCTTCGAAATCGAACGCGAATCCGACAGCCGCATGGTCGGCGGCATCTACAAAGGCCGCATCAAGAATCTCGATCCGGGCCTCAAGGCCGCCTTCGTCGACATCGGTTATAACAAGAACGCCTTCCTGCATTATTGGGACATGCTCCCCGCCGCCACCGACTCGTCCGTCGAAGTCGTGCGCGTAAATAAAAAGAAGGACGCCGCCGGCCAACAGCGCTCGGCCACCCCGACCGTCAAGGACATCCCGCAACTCTATCCTCCCGGCAGCGAGATCGTGATCCAGGTAACCAAGGGCCCCATCGGCACCAAGGGCCCGCGCACCACGACCAATCTCTCCCTCCCCGGCCGCTACTTGATCCTCACGCCGTTCTCCGACGGCTGCGGTATCTCCCGCAAGATCGAGGACCCGATGGAGCGCAAGCGTCTCAAGACGCTCATCAACGAGCTGACCATTCCCGAAGGCATGGGCGTCATCGTCCGCACCGCCGGCGAAGGCAAAAAGCCCCGCTACTTCGTCCGCGATCTTCACCTGCTCATCACGAAATGGCAGGAAATCGTGCGCAAGATGGAGAACGACCGCGCCCCTTCCTGCCTCTATCAGGAACCCGACATCGTCGAGCGCACTGTGCGCGATTTCCTCACCGAGGACATCGATCGCGTGCTCATCGACAACGAAGCCGATTTCAAGCGCACACAGGAACTCGTTTCGCAGATTTCATCCCGCTCTCGTGGCAAAATCGCGTATTACAAGGAAGCGATTCCGGTCTTCGAACGCTACAACATCGAGCGCCAGATCGAGCAGACGTTTCAACGCCGCGTCGCTTTGCCCTCCGGCGGCGAAATCGTCATCGACGAAACCGAGGCGCTCATCTCGATCGACGTCAACACCGGCTCGCACAAGTCGCGTTCCGGCGACGAAAAAAACACCATCTTCCAAGTTAACATGGAAGCGGCGGTGGAAATTTCGCGCCAGATCCGTCTCCGCAACATCGGCGGACTCGTGATCATGGATTACATCGACATGAAAGAACGCCGCCACCGCAATGCGGTGTACGACAAGATGGTCGAGCTCATGTCCGAGGACAAAGCCAAAACGCACATTCTGCCCATCTCAACGCTCGGCATCATGCAGATGACCCGCCAGCGCCAACAGGAATCGCTCTCAGCGAACATCTACACGAGCTGCCCGTATTGCCGCGGTCGCGGCATTGTGAAGTCCGCCACGACGATGTCCGTCGAACTCCAGCGCAAGCTGTCGTCCGTCGCGCGTCGGTTGCAAACCCGCAAAGACGGCAAGGAATACGCGCTGCGCATCCACGTTCACCCGTCAATTCTCGACCGCCTGCGCGTCGAAGATTCCGAGCTGCTCGTCCGTATCGAAAAAACCTACGGCATCAAGTTGGCCTTCCGCGCCGATCCGAATTATCATGTAGAGAATTTCAAAATCATCAACGCGATGACGAACGAGGAGTATCGGTAATCATTGGTAGAAGACATTAATCCTGTTGCCGGACATTAATGCTGTTGGCGGTGACATTAATCCTGTTGTTTTAGGCTTTCGCCGAGACATTAATGCTGTTGGCGAAAACGCAGGCCGGAGAAATTCATCTCCGGCCTTTTTATTTTGGCGATTCAGACCACTGGTTCGCGCTTGGGGCTGCGCGACTCGCGGTACCCCCGCGGAATATCGCGCCGAACTTTTTGCGCCAAGCTCCAGACTTGTGCCGCTGAATTAAATAATCGCACGAAATTAATACGCCGCACATCGACCTGAGGACTTAATAAATATGGGAATTCGCAGAGAAGTCAGGAGAGAAATCTAAATACAGGTTATCTCGGCAACGATATGCTTGTGAAACGACGATCCTCGCCACTGCAAATTTTGGAGTGGCAAATATTTGACCCCTAGCGGACTGTGCCAAGAGAATCGAGGAGCGAAGGTGAAGTTTGCCAGTCGGTTTGTTCTGACTGACGCTCCTTTTGGGAGATCGGTTCATTTCTCGCTTTTTCAAGAAGTCCGCCGGTTGAGATACCGGGTTCAGAGAGACCTAGATAGGCTAGCGTGTAGAAGAGCATCGCTTTTCTCACTTTAATACGTCCGATGCCTGCACGCATGCCGAAATCCTTCTCAATTGCCAGTCGTTGGGCCTTGTTCAATCGCTGATGCGGCCTGAACGCTACGGTCATCCGAATCATCATATTTCTACCCAGAGATTTCAGACTCAATCCATCGGAGGTGAATATTTGTTGTTTCCCGCCCAGTGAAATGAAGACTATGGCTGCGCTTGCGATATACGCGACACCTGCGCCGCGAGAACCGGTGCGTAATAGTGTAAAGATTAGAAATATGTCTACTATCCAGAACGCGATCCGCGAGACGATGCTTTGTACGGACCAGTGCACTTTCATTTCGACTAACCAAATGAGTGGAATGAGGGTCGCGATTATTGCACCTGCATGGTTAGGGTTATCCCAAAGAAACGATTCTCTCGCGCTTTTCAGAAGATTTACGCTAAACATTGGCATTCCAGTCTTAGGATTATTCTGTGAATGCCGAGGAGACGCCATTCAGTCCAACTGCGCGTTCAATTTCTCTCATCGTTACCAAAGCGGCTTTTCTCTCACGCAGCATCGCTTCGTTCGTTGTTTGTCCATTTGTGTCTTGGACGATTATGAGGCACTGGAGGTAATCGGGTTTAGAGATCAACGTTTTCAAGTCCTCAATCGGATTGAGCACAGTATGTTTTATGCTTTGAATTCGTTCAGATTTGTTTTCTGGAATTTGCTTTTTTGCGTAGCGCCAACCTGGACTAAATTCTTCCGAATAACCGGGTGTCCATTTCTCAACCTCAATTAATAATTTGGTCAGTAGTTCGGGATGGCGAGCGAGGCGAGGAAGTACACGTTGCGACGAGTCTAAAAGAAGCGTTTGGAAAATATCCAAAATGTCATCGTTATCTGAATTCAATATAGCGAAGACAGCGGTGTCATATCTAAATCGGATCGCAGCTTCATAGTGCTTCAATGCGGCGATGAAGAGATCGTTGCTCTCAAATGCAGCCCGACTTTGATTCAAAAGTTCTAATGTCGAGAGTGTTGCTCCGTTTCCGTCGGCGTCATTGCGAATCGTCGCCACCTGAACCGCACCCTTTAGTCCGGCGACGCAGATCAGTGTAATGAGAGTAAGGCGGAACATCACTAAAATCGAATGCGTTAGCTACATTTCAAGGGGCTCGCGAAAATATACCCTTACGGTCACCGGCTTTGGAATTTGCACACGCCAAGGCGCCTATTTCGAGATGGCACCTTTTTGCTTCGAAAGCATATCTTTAACGCCACCGCTAAGATTGCTTGTCGCAAGCCACGCATAGGCTGCATCGGGATCTGTATTAACCCACGCATAATAATATAAAACCTGTGTTTTTTCCTGCGCGATTGGGTCAGTCATGATTCGAGCTGCCGCCATCTTGTTTTCGAAATATTGCTCCGGAACATCCTGTGTCGTAGTCATTACTTCGGCGACAATTTGCGGTGAAACATCACTCTGAATTGCCCAAGCTTCCGCTTTGCTTCGGTCCTTCACGAACCATTGCGTTAGTGCGGACTTTAGTGCTTCATTTTTGATTTGTTCAGTTTGAATCGAGAGCGCAATTTTTAATCCTCTCTCAGGATCGGTTGTCGCCTCTTGTTGCACGATTCTTTGTCTCGCAATATCCAAGTCAGCGGAGGGCGCTTGAGACTCTATCCAACCAAGAAGTTTTTCTGCATCTCGACGATATAAGCCAGTTATTAGACCAGTCAGTTCATCGGCTAAATAGGGTTTAGAACTCGGATTTTGCGCGAGTTCGTCTAGAGCTTCCCAACCGTGCATTGTAGCGTCCATCGCACCGAACATTTCGTGGAGTTGGGGCTTTACCGCATCGTTGGGTAGTGAATCTATCATTGATCGCGCTCCCGCGGTATTTGCACGCATGAAGGACGCCAGAACCGGAATTGCGTTCTGGTATAATAGATCGTTTTGAGGAAGGGTTCGAACGAGTTGAACAGCCTCTTCCATACCATCTCTTGTCGCTATCGCACGCATTAGCGGTGCGAGGTACCACAACTGCTTTGAAGGTTCGTTTAATATCGCTTGTTTTGCATACGCCATTGCATTGACTGGATCACGACTTAGCCAAGCCTTCATCGCACGTTCTAGAAGGGTGTTAGCAAAAGGGTCAGTTGCTACTATTGACTCGAGAAATGAAAGTAGCTCGATGGGATTTATAGCAACCCATTCATCTACTAAACGATGCCATGCCGCTACAGAATCATCAGTTGCACTGACAATGGATCTCAATTGCTGGGCCTTTTCCAAAAAACCGGGACTGGTATTCGCAGTCCCGGCCTTTGATTCGCCTGTCGGGCGGGTGCTTTTGGCAACACCGCCAACTACGTTTTTATTACCGGCACCTACCGGATATTTTCCGATGGGACTGCTCGTATTGGGCGCAAAAAACCAACCTCCAATGCCGACGAGGATTAGCAACCCTAGTGCGGAAAGAACCAGCGGGCGATTATTTGGCCATCTATACATTTTACTCGAAGATACTTCTGAACCAATTTGCGAATGATTGCCAAGCGCTTTGGTTGGGCTGTACAGGATTGCCGCCATAAGTAGTCCGCTGGGGTTGACCGGAGGCCGACCTCATTGGGTTCTCGTAGTTTCGAATTACATCAGCTTCCCTTGCGGCATTTGAAGAATTATTGGAGTAAGTTGCGACATGGGCAACTTCGTGACCCCAAGTCGTTGCGTCGTCCTTTGGATCTTCTCCTGCACCGATTGTTGCACCATAGTCACCTGCGCTTAGAAATTTTGTGGTTGGGTTGTCATTGAGAGTGACCTCATACTTTCCATTTCCAAGAGGCGAGGTCGTTGCTGAGCCGGTCGAGGTTTGAGTAACATAAATATATGAACCCGGATCATTCGCGTATTTGGCGACTGCGGATCCTGATGAGCCATATGTTTTGGCTTGGCTGTTAGCGTTGGTTACTCGCTGGTTGAAAGCGGCTGAGTTTGCGGGGTTGAATACAATTACTGCGATTTGTGCTCTCGCTTGTAAGGCGAGGCCGAAGACTGCGAGACCTGCAATCAATGGTTTGATGATATTTTTCATTTTGTGGATGTGACGGCGGGACAGGACGCGTCAGGACCAGGCAACACAATGAGAGAAAGCCCCTCTTTTGAGGGGCTCGGGTGCCGCTACGTTTAGTGCTGACAAACGCGCCCAGAAATATAAGGTGTTAGTAATGTTCGTACCGTAAGCGTCCGACCGAGTGCTTAGTTGACGCGCAACGGCGAGAGGTCTGAGTCGGGTGGTTTGCGTAACAGTGCGAGTTGCGAAAGTTGCCAGGTAACCGGGGTCAGAGAAGTGAGGTCATCCCGATTGGTCATCAACGGGAGCCGTTTCAGGACATTGCGCAGGTACGAGCACAGCTCCTTGCTGTGGCGCCGGAAGGAGACAACCAGCGAGTAGCGGCTGGCGGCGCGGTGGCCGATGAGGAACTATGCACTACGATCGCTGAACGTCACGCCGCGGAGTGCGCGGATCGGCGGCTGCACGATTTTGATCGAAAGCGAAAAACGAGCTGTTGAGATCGCGAGGAAGCATTACCATCCATGGCTGACGTTTTCATAAGCTACTCCACACACGATCATGCTGTCACAAATGTATCGTCCCGTCGGAGACCCTCGTTGACAGGGCGTAATGGTGACGGTTCTGGCAGAGCTCTGATCTGGTGACCGTCAGAGCGGTCACCATTCTGATTCAGAGTTACGCGGTGAGCGCTGGCGCGGCCGGCGCGGACCAGTTTACGGGCAAGAGCGAACTGAGGTCATCATGATTCGTGAGTGCCGGCAGCCGGGTGAGCACGTCGCGCAGATACTTCAATCCTTCGCGCCGGGCGAACCCGGCCATCGTCAGGCCACTCGACTGATACGC
>JANYFP010000197.1 GCA_025362555.1 Verrucomicrobiota bacterium | reverse complement strand
CCCTCCAATGCCTCTTCTGCCTGACGCTTGAAGAGATCATAATTAACCTGATCAGCCGCGGTGAGGCGCGCGCGATCAATCGTCGCCAATACGGTCAGGGGGCGACTGGCCAGCTTCCGACGCTCAGCAATCGCGGCGGGCGAGAGATCAGTCCACTTGGTGTCATAGCCCGGCACGCCCAGGTAAGTCGCGTATTCCGGAGCCACGGCCATACTGTAAGCCCAATCAGTTTTTAAGAGGGTATGAAACCGTTCGGCATCCACCGCCTGGCCCTTGGAATCAAGGATCGCCTGATAACGCGGTCCGAACTCATCGGCACGTCCAGACCCAAAAAAGGCGGCACCAAAAATTAGGGCCGCCGCGAAAAAACGAAGTTTGCTACGCATGGACTGACATGGTTTTCATTTATGACACGAGCGCAATCCCTCAATGCCAAAACCTATCACTCTCATCGTCGCCTGCGCGGAGAACCGCGTGATTGGGCGCAATCGCCAGCTTCCCTTTGATATTCCAGAAGACAAAGCGTGGTTTCACGAGCAGACGGCAAACACCGTGGTGATTCTCGGGCATATTTGTTTTGAGACGTGGCCCCGGGCACAGACCGGCGGACGAAAGCCCATTGTCATCACCCGTGACACCTCACTCGCCTCTGACCGCGTGTGGGTCGCCGCCGACGTGAACGAGGCTCTGGCGATTGCCCAAACCCTGCCCGGTGAAATCATGGTTACCGGCGGGCAACGCATCTACGAAGAAACGCTTCCCCTCGCCGACCGGCTCATGCTCACACTCGTGCACGCCGAGGTTCCAGGCGACACGTGGTTTCCAGAATGGCGTCACCTGAGCTGGCGTGAAACGGCCAAGCGGGAAAGCCGCGACGCGAATTATCGCTACACGTTTAACACCCTCGACCGTCACCGCTGAACAGATGGAGTCGGCGTAGCCCGGCGCACGACCGCGAAGGGTCAGCTATGGTTGTGTGGTCGATCAGTGAATGTCGTATTAAAATGAAATGGCAGATAGAGCGGACAGATGCCGACGACGGCAGTGACGATCGGAATGAGACCAACCAAGCCCCACCAATTTAAGTGGTGAGCACCGACTTCTAAAATAATACAACCGAGCACGAAACGGACACCGCCATCATACGAACCAATATTTGTTTTCATGGAGTAAGGGGAATGCCTCCACCCTACTCCTTGCCGCGATTATAGCTGCGCACCCGTTGGTGAATGCCGTGCACAAATTAACCTGACGGCTGACGCGTGGCGTGAGCCCGAGCGACCGCAATATATTTTTCCGCCCAACCGCGCAGGCCATTTTGCTCCGCAGCGCTCAGGGGTCGCACAACTTTCGCGGGTGCCCCAAAAATCATCGACCCGGCGGGTGCAACAAACCCCTGGGTAACGAGGGAATTCGCTCCAACGATGCAATGATCACCGATCTTTGCTCCATCCAAAACGGTCGCGCCCATTCCGATCAAACATTCATCACCGATTTCGCAGGCATGAATGATGGCGCGATGCCCGATCGTGCAGTAACGGCCGATCTTCACTCCGTAATTATCCGCCAAGTGCACCATGCTCAGATCCTGAATATTGGTGCCCTCTCCGATCTCGATCCGATTGATGTCCCCCCGCAACACGCAGCCGTACCACACACTGCTTTGATCCCCCAGCATCACATCGCCCAAGATCGTCGCGTTCGACGCGATAAATGCCGCCGGGCGAAGGTTCGGAATTTGTCCTAGGTGGCGAGCGAGTCGTTCCTGAATATCCATTTCGCGATCATTAACCTTCAATCACCCCACGCCAAGCATGGACCGTGATATCGGGATCACTGCACGAACTTCTTCGCTCGGGTGGGCGCTTGTCCGCCGGCCAGCCATACGATCAAACCCAAACCGCAAACAACCGCGACCGCGACTGCGGCAAGCAGTGAACCAAAGATCATCAGAGTCTCCAATATTTCAATCGACATAGAGAAAAGCGTTTAGTGCTCAAATGCACAGACGCCCTGAGCACTAAATGGTTTCGATAAATCCGACCTATTTTGCGCACTAGGGAATCATCCCTAAGAATTGGCTGCTCCAGTCACCCCTATTTGCTAATCACGGCAAAAAATCCTGGCTACTTTTCCTTGGAATACGGAACGCCGATTGCGCGCGGCGCAACCGCGCGGCCAACAAATCCCGCCAGCAACAGCACCGTGAGGACATAAGGCAGAGCGAGAATAAATTGTACTGGAATCACGCCAACTAATGGCAGAGCGACTCCCTGCAAGCGCACCGCCAGCGCGTCGGTGAAAGCAAAGAGCAGGCACGCCGCGAGTGTGGGATACGGCCGCCACTTGCCAAAAATCAAAGCGGCGAGCGCAAGGTAACCTTTGCCCGCGGTCATGTCGCGCACGAACCCGGAACTCGCGGCGATCGAAAGATAACTCCCCGCGACGCCGCACAACGCACCGGAAATAATCATGGCTTGATAGCGCAACCCCGTGACCGAAATTCCCGCCGTATCGACGGCCTGCGGATTCTCACCCACGGCCCGCAAACGCAGACCGAAACGCGTCCGATAAAGCAACCACGCCGCCGCCGGCACGAGCGCGGCCGCCAAATAAACGACCAAATTATGCCCGCTCAGCAATTCCGCATAAAGCAACCCAGGGAACGGCGTCTCGCGCGCCGATTGCGACCAGGGCCAGACCACCGCCGTGAATCGCTGGCCCGCCGCATCGAGCTGAGGAGTTTGCCCGCCCAAATTAAACCAAGCCAAGGCCAGCGTCGGCCCGAGGCCACTCACCATGATATTTACCGCCATGGCGGCCACCACCTGATTGCCGCGATACGTCACGCACGCGAAACCCAGGAGCAAGGACAACGCAATCGCCGTAACCATGCCAGCGCCCAACCCGAGCCAAGCTGAACCGGTGACGGTTGCGACCGTCGCAGCCGCAAATGCCGCGCCCAACATTTTCCCCTCCAACCCCAAATCGATCACACCCGCGCGCTCTGAAAACATGCCCGCCAGCGCCGCGAGTAACAGCGGAGTCGCGACCCGAATTGTCGCGGCAAGCAGCAAAACCATGAGCGTGTACGTTTCCATCAGGAACGCCCCTCACCCGATTTACGCCGCCGTCCAAGCAGTGCGGTCAGCGGCTGACGAAACATATTTTCCAACGCGCCACAGGATAAAATCACGAGCCCCTGAATCACGACGACCATGTCGCGATTAACCCGCGGCATATCGAAAGTAAGCTGGGAACCACCTTGGTACAGCGCACCAAATAAAATCGCGGAAAATACAATCCCCACCGGATGATTGCGTCCCATCAACGCCACCGCGATTCCGACAAACCCCGCCCCGCCCGGAAAATCAATGAGGATGCGATGTTGCGAACCCATGAGTTCATTAAGGCCAAGCCCGCCCGCCAAGGCCCCGGAAAGCAACATCGCCATGATGGTAATGCGTGAAGGTGAAATGCCCGCGTAAACCGCCGCCTCCGGACTCTGACCCACCACCCGCAGCGCGTAACCCCAGCGCGTATGCCAGATGAAAACCCACACCAACCCCGCCGCTCCCAACGCCAGCACGAACGCGAGATTCAAGGGCGTGGCGGTGAAATCCAAACCCACCCGCGCCAGTATTTCATGGGCAAAGGGCATCCATGAATTACTCCCGAATTCCCGCGTCTCCGGCGACTGCTGACCGGGTTTAATCAGCACGTTGACCAACAAATATGTCATCAAAGCCGACGCGATGAAGTTGAACATAATCGTCGTGATGACGATGTGACTGCCGCGTTTCGCTTGCAGCAAGCCCGGCAAAAAAGCCCACGCAGCGCCGAACCCCGCCGCACCCATTACAGCCAGCGGCAACACCGCCCAGAACGGCCAGTGCCCGAGCCACAAACACACCAACCCGGCCCCCAAACCACCGATGTACGCCTGCCCCTCCCCGCCGATATTAAATAAGCCCGCATGAAACGCCACCGCCACGGCCAGTCCGGTAAAAATGAAATTCGTCGCATAGAACAGTGAGTAACCAATCGACTCCTGCGAGCCAAACGCTCCGTCCACCATCAGCCGCATGGCCTGCCATGGACTCTCTCCGAGCAAAGCAATCACGCCGCACGACAATAGCAACGCGGCCGCGAGACCCACGAGAGGAAGCAAGATGAGATCAGCCCAGCGTGGCAGTTGTTTGGGCGTACTCATGTTTTTTCTTCGCGTACTCCCGCCATGAGCAGCCCAATCTTTTCCTCGGTCGCCTCGGCGCGGGACAGTTCTCCCACAATTTCCCCGCCCGCCATTACCAAAATGCGATCAGCCAAACCGAGAATTTCATCGAGCTCCACCGATACCACGAGCACTGCCTTACCGGCATCACGAAGTCCGATGAGCCGCTGGTGAATAAATTCGATCGCGCCAATATCGACGCCGCGCGTCGGTTGCCCGACCAATAAAACGGTCGGGGCCCGATCCACTTCGCGCGCGACCACCAACTTCTGTTGATTCCCTCCGGAAAACGCCGCAATCCGCAATCCAGGCTGGGGTGGACGCACATCGTAAGCCGCCATTTTCCGCGCGCAGTCTTCCAGGATCGCCTGATTATTCATGAGCAAACCCCGATTGAAGTTTTCGTGATCCTGATAACCCAAAATAAGATTTTCCTGTGCACTGAAACTCGTGACCACTCCCACGCGGAGACGATCCTCCGGCACATGCGCGAGTCCGAGTTCCCTCCGCCCGCGCGGATCAATTTTCTCCGCAACCAGATCGCGGCCGCCAAAACGAATTTCACCACCCACCGGTGCACGCATCCCGGCAAGGGCCTCAAGCAACTCCGACTGGCCGTTGCCGGCGACGCCGGCGATTCCGACGATTTCGCCACCGTGCAATTTGAAGCCAACCCGCTTCACGCGCATCACGCCCTGCGCATCTCGCACTTCAAGATTACTCACTGTCAGCAATTCCGCGCCCGGCCGCGCCGGCCCTTTCTGGACTTGAAGCAGCACCGAACGACCCACCATTTTCTCCGCCAATTCCCGGGGCGACGTGTCCTTGGTCTCGACCTCCGCAACCACCGAACCCTGCCGCATCACAGTAACGCGATCGGTGATGGCCATAATTTCTCGAAGCTTGTGCGTGACCAGCAGCACGGTTTTCCCCTGCTCGCGCAACCGGCCCAGCAACCGAAAAAGTTGATCGGCCTCCTGGGGGGTGAGCACGGCCGTCGGCTCATCGAGAATTAAAATCTGTGCGCCGCGATGGAGCGCTTTCATTATTTCCACCCGCTGCTGCAATCCGACCGGCAAACTGCCGACAATCGCATCGAGCGGCACGTCGAGGCCGTAGTCTTTGCCAAGTTTGGCCAATGCCTCGCGAGCTTTGGCGATTCCTTCCGCGAGCAGTGGTCCGCCCTCAACACCGAGCATGACGTTTTCAATCACCGTGAAATTTTCCACGAGCATGAAATGCTGGTGAACCATGCCGATCCCCGCCGCGATCGCGTCTTGTGTCGAACTGATTTTGACCGGTCGGCCATTAACCAAAATCTCACCGTCATCCGCGCGATGAAAACCATATACGATATTCATGACCGTGGATTTACCGGCACCGTTTTCACCGATGAGCCCGTGGACCGAACCGGCCGCAACCTGGAACGAAACGGCCCGATTCGCCTGCACTGCGCCGAAGCGCTTACTAATGCTGCGTAATTCTAGGGCGGGAGGGAGCACGGTTATTTTTTCAACCACAGCAGAGCACGGTTAATGCCGGATTCGGATGAAGCACCCGTGTCTCAAAACGCGATAAATGGGGCGAACCCGGAATGCGATCGAGGTTCATCTTTAGGAGCACCACTTACTGCACCTTGTATTCTGAAACCTTGAGCTTGCCGCTGATGATGTCGGCTTTCGCCGCGTCGATCTTTTGTTTCATTTCCGGCGTCAAAACGGCGCGATTAAATTCATCATAAGAGTAATCCACGCCCTGCTCCGCCAAACCGAGCACGATCTGGCCCGGCTTCCACGTACCGTTTTTCGCATCTAGGAACGCTTTGTACGTCGCCACATCAACTCGCTTCACGGCGGAAGTGAGCACGCTCCCGGGGTGCAGATAATCCTGATTGCTGTCGCAGCCGATGCTGAGCCGCCCGCTGTCTTTGGCCGCTTGCATCACGCCGATGCCCGTCGCGCCCGCCGCATGAAACACCACATCGGCACCGCGCCCAAATTGACTCTTGGCCAGCTCAGCGCCCTTGGTCGGATCACCCCAGGCCGCCGGCGTGGAACCGGTCATATTTTGAAAAACTTCCGCGCTTGGATTCACGAATTTCGCGCCTTCGACATAGCCCAAAGCGAACTTGCGAATGAGCGGAATATCCATGCCGCCGATAAACCCGACTTTGCCGGTTTTCGAGGCCAGGGCTGCGGCCATCCCGCAAAGAAAAGAAGATTCCTGCTCACGAAAATTAACCGACTGAACGTTCGGCAAATCGACCACGGCATCGACAATGGTGAACATCACGTTGGGAAACTGCTTGGCGACTTTTTCCACTGCCGAGGCTTGGGTGAATCCGATCGCCACAATAATCGTCGCGCCGCGCCGCGCCATTTGCTGCATGGCTTGCTCCCGTTGCGCCGCGTTCGTAATCTCGAATTCCCGCACCGCAGTTCCCGTCTCCGTGGTAAAACGCGCCGCACCTTCGGACGCGGACTGGTTGAATGAGCGGTCGAATTTACCGCCGAAATCATAAACGATCGCGGGCGAAAAATCTTTCGCACCTGCTGCGAGCGCAGTTGTGACAACCAACACCGCGATGAGCCAGGAGGAAAAACGAGAGGAAATAATCATAAGCGATAGACCGAAAAGGTGTGCCTTCAAAGTGCGCAAGACCGCCGGCAATTCAATCACAGATCGGTGGACAAAAACAAACCCGACATTGGTACGTCAGCCCGGCCACCGCACGCGGCTGGCCCAAAACGAAATATGCGCCGCGCCAAAAGTCTCGGCGCATATCGTCACGTCCCCAACCCGCCGAGTTGACGCAAGGCCTCGTAGGCGGCGATCCCGGCCGAGGTGGAGAGGTTGAGCGAGCGGAGCGCCGCGTTGGCATGAGGGATTTTCACGCGTTGCGAGTCGCCGATTTCCGCGTGCATCCAATCCGGCGCACCCGCTTCCTCGTTACCAAAAACCAGACCGTCTTCATCCGCATAACGTCCCGCCCAAAAAGTCTGCGTGGCATGCGTGGTGAAAAGCCACAGTCGCTTTGGCGCCGCCGGACTGGCTTTGAACGCGGCCCAATCCGCGTGATGATGCACGTCGAGTGAATACCAATAATCCATGCCCGCGCGCTTCAGGTTTTTGTCGGTCACTTCAAAACCCAACGGGTGAATCAGGTGCAACCGGCATCGCGTCACGGCGCACATCCGGCCAATATTGCCGGTGTTCTGCGGTATTTGCGGTTGGAAGAGAACGACGTGAAGCATGACATGTGAGCGTGCCAATTAGCGTCGCGCTCTGTCAACGATGGGGACGAGATGACTAGAAATAGGGCAAATATCGCTCAATCTAGGGGTTTTTGCCGCTTTACGCCGGGCTATTTTTCCTAGTTATAAGTAGGCTGCATCCAGCGCATTCTTTTCCTTCATGTCTTTGGTCTCACCACGCATTGATGAAAAAATCGTCCTCTTAGTGGACGACGAAGTCGCCTATCTCGACCTTCTGGAGCAACTGCTTAGCGAACATCTCGCCTGTCGGGTCCGAAGTTTCACCACCCCCGCTCAAGCCTTGGAGATGCTGCCCTCGCTGAATGTCGGACTGATTATTACTGATTACCAGATGCCGGGCATGAACGGGCTGCAATTTATTGCGGAAGTGCAAAAGAAATACCCGGCGCTACCGGCGGTCATGATTACTGCGTATCAGCTCAAATTTTCCCAAACCGAACTCGACAAGGTTCCGGCATTGAAAGCGGTGGTCCGAAAACCATTCAAGTGGAAGACGCTGGCCGAACACGTCGTAAAACACTGGCCCGACAAGAAACCGCCCGCCGTCATCGGATCAGGCGCGCCGTTTGCGTAAGACCAGACCCTTGTTGTCTGCCGTCAGCAGATGAATGGTGGCCGGCAATTTATGCGCCGCGAAAGCCGCCGCCATCGCCCGGCCAACTTTGGCCGCCACCCGCGGGCGGGCGACGCACAGAACGCTGGAACCGCTGCCACTGAGCCACCCCGTCAATGCCCCCGCCGCCACTCCGGCTTCAATCGCGGATTTAGCCCCGGGAATGAGCGGCAGCCGATACGGTTCGTGCAAAAAATCACAGACTGCATCCCGCAACCGGTCGTATTCGCCGGAAACCATCGCCGCCACCACGTAGGCCGCACTGTTCACGCTCTTAATCGCGTCAAAATACGGCAACTCCTTCGGCAAAATTCCACGGGCTTTTTTGGTTTCGAGCTCCTGATCGGGCGACACGACCACAAAAGTCAGGTCACGGCCAATCGCCTTGCGCAACACGCCCAGCAATTCGCCGGTGTGCGGATCGCAACGGGCTACGCAAAAACCTCCGAGGACCGCCGGCGTGGCGTTATCGGGATGTCCCTCCAACTGCGTGACCAGCGAGCAAAGATCATCCCGTGTGAGGCCGGCGCCAGACAGATCGTTCAACGCCGCCACGACACCTGCGCGCAGCGTGACACTTGAGCCGAGTCCGCGGGACATCGGGACGTCGCCTTCAATTTTCAACGTGAAGCCAAATTCCTCCACGCCGGCGCGAACGAAAAACAACTGAGCGGCCTCGTCCGCCATATTGAGCCCGGCGATCTCGGCGTCGGTCTCAGGCCGCGCGCCCCGCCAGTCGCCGCGCGTCAGCGTGATATTATTATAGATCGTGAGTGCGAGTCCGAGGGTATCGAAACCCGCGCCGCAATTCGAAGTGCTACCGGGCACACGCACGGTTACCTGGTTGAATATTTTTTTCTTCATCGGCGAAATTTCAGAGCTTTGCGCGCTTCCATTTGCTGCTCACGTTTTTTGACATCAGCGCGTTTGTCGAACTGCTTTTTGCCACTGGCGGTCGCAATCTCGACCTTCACCAGCGCCTCTTTAAAATACATCCGCAGCGCCACAATGGTCTGTCCACCGGTCTCCACGGCGATTTGCAGTTTACGAATTTCGCTCTCGTGCAGGAGTAATTGGCGCACGCGCCTTGGCGCATGTTGCGAGGGTCCGCCGAAGGAATATTCCTGAATAAACGCCCCGTAAAGCCAGACGCCGCCTTTTTCCACGCGGGCAAAAGCATCGGTAATCTGCGCCTTGCCCGCCCGAATGGATTTCACCTCGGTCCCGACTAATTTTATCCCCGCTTCAAATTTATCGTGGACAAAATAATCCCGCAGCGCCTTCGAGTTACGAAGCTCAGTATATCGGGCGGTGTCATGTGATTTGGCAGCCATGGTCAATACTACGATACGCGGATGAACTCAGGGTGACAAACAAAAGAAGCGAGGCCGGAGCCTCGCTTCAAAAATAATGGAATTTGCTCCCGACGAATCCGTTTTAGACGGTGTGTAATTCGTAGCTGATCTTGCCTTCGATCACTTCGCGCAACGCGATGTCTTCAGGACTGAGCTTTTCCAACGATTCCACGAGCGGACGGCTGCCCCGGCGGAGCTGCTTGACGCGACGGGAAATCACGTTGATCAGGATATTTGGGTCAGGAATGACTTTCTGGGCTTCGCGGATGTATTCGTCTCTCATATTTGCAGGCTGGAAATGGGAAAGGGATAGACCTAGGGCGGTAGTGGGGTGCGTCAAGGGCTAATTCTATACCAGGTCAAGTGGCCTTTGCGCTTTGCGAACGGACTGATCCGTGCGAAAATGGATTTATGTTCATCGCCTGGACCACCACCGCGCAACGGACCGACGCAGACCGGCTTGCCCGCGGTGCCGTTGAACTCCATCTCGCAGTCTGCGCTCAAGTCGACGGACCGATAAATTCCTATTATCGCTCAGAAGGACGCCTTGAACAGGCCGAGGAATTCCGGGTGTGGCTTAAATACCTGCCTGGCAGTGATTCCCCTCTCAGCACCTGGGTTCACCAGCACCATCCCTACGTCACGCCGCAGTGGATTGTGGTCGCCGCTGAAAACGTCGGTGAAA
>JANYFP010000130.1 GCA_025362555.1 Verrucomicrobiota bacterium | reverse complement strand
TCGTGATTAAATGCTTTGAGTAACGATCGTTATTTATACAAGCTAATAAAATAACGTCCGTTATCTAAAGAAAACTACCATGCGTTACGGTCCCAATCACAAAGAAGAAGCCAGAGCGAAAATCCTCCATGCCGTGGGGCGGGGTTTTCGGACGCAAGGCTTCGCTGGCATCGGCGTGGACGGACTCGCCAAGGAAGCGGGCGTCACGTCGGGCGCATTTTACGGACATTTCCAATCGAAGGCCGATGCCTTTGAAGCGGCCGCGGTGGCGGGTCTCGTGGAACTTCGCCAGGCCATAGAGGGATTGCGGACCAAGGAAGGCGGACGATGGCTGGAGAGATTTGTGGATTTCTACCTGAGCACGAAGCGGACGTGTCATTTGGGTGAAAGTTGCGCCCTACAAAGTCTCACGCCGGAAGTGGCGCGCGCCGGACAGGAAACGAAAATTGCCTATGAGGCGGAGCTGTTGCGCGTCATCGAAGCGATGGCCGAGGGCCTGACTCACGGCAGTCTGTCCGCGCGGCGCAAGACGGCGTGGGCAATCTTCTCGATGCTCGCCGGTGGAGTCACGCTCTCTCGCGCCATTCACGATCCCGCAGTCGGCGCACAGATTGCGAATTCCGTAAAAGCCTGCGTCCTCGCCGCCGCTGAAATGGCCAAGTGATCACGGCCTCAATAATTGACCGAGCTTCGTACTCTCATCACTCAACTTCACGTCCTCTCTCAATTCTAGCTTTTGAAAAAGCGAAAACTGGCCGTGCCATCCGTAGCTCCAGAAGGAGCGAAGGATGGTGGGCCCACTCGGACTTGAGCCGAGAACCAAAGGATTATGAGTCCTCTGCTCTAACCATTGAGCTATAGGCCCAGAATAACAGCACTGGTAAAGCACACCCACCACGCCGCGCAAAGACATTTTGTAAGGCTCTGGGGAAGCGAGAGCCCGTACTGTTCCCGCACGACGATTGGCCACTATGGAGTGCGGTGCCTCGGCACCGCTTTCGCCGGGCTGGCTCGATGGCCCGTTTCTTAATTTTCACAGAATCAGCCGACAACATTCGCTTCGAAAAAATTCACTTGGCTGATCTGGATCAATTTTACAGGAGGCCGCTGAGATCACAGAGGAAAAGCGGTGAATATTACGTCCCCGATCCGCGATCATCAGCGTCATCCGCGGAGAATACTTCACGTGCCTTGAGTATTCGGCGTTGGATGTCGGGAGTGAAATTGGTCGCGCATAATTCACCAAGCCCGAGCCAAAATTTCCCGCATAAACCGCTTGGTATTTCGCCGGTCTCTTGGCCGCTTACGCCAAGTTATACTGTAGCCGGGGGCGGTGATTCCGGTGTCATTGTGACAACCTCTCGGACCGGGGTCAGCGCCCCCGGCTACAGGCAGGAGATTCGGCTACAGTTTTATTTTAATGCTCTAAAATGGGCACGAGCGCGATGAGGTCTGGCGGCGGCGGGTGCGGGCTTTGGCCCAGTGGGCCAGCGTTGACTCCATCGCTTTGAGATCCCGGCCCAGCATCGTTTCATCCGTGCGGAGTTGGCGTTCGATGAGTTGCTTCAAAGCCGCAGAGGGCAGGCGCAGAGAAAAGCGCCACGAATCTTGCTTTCGATAAATGCGCAGCCGCCTCTCCGTGTCGCGGCGGGCCGCATCGATTGCGACGACGGCCGCGCGCAGGCGGCCGATCACACTGGTCGGTCCAAGCAGATCCGTGCCCGCTTCCCATTCGGCTTCGAGTCGCGACAACCAGTCTGCATCGCGCGCGGCCCAGGCCGCTTGCGTCTGTTCCCACGCGCGGGCCCGCGCCGGTGTCCAGGCTCCGCCTCGATCCGGATGCAAATGTTGCACGAGCCGGCGATAGATGGTGCGGGCGTCCTTGGCTTCCGCCTCCATCGATTTCGCGCGTGCGGTGCCAAATCCAAAAGTTCCCTGGGCCTTATCGCGAAACGCACCGGTGAACGGATCGTCGTCGTCGAGGGTTTCTTCGCCAAACAGTCGTCTCATTTCTTCCTCGAAATCAGCTTCCGCGTTGGCGGCTGATTTATCTGCGGGCCGGCCGTCGCGGGCGTCAGCTTGATCGGGTGTTGGTTCGGGCGGGTGTCCGCCGTTCTGCTGCCACTCGCGCCAAATTTTTCCAGGAGAACGACCGCTGAAAAATGCTTCGCGTTCGACGGAGTCGATGAGGTGGGCCTTGGCTTCGACCTGCTGGGCGAGTTCGCGCACTGACGATACGAGCGTGGCAAACGTGTTGGAGATCCAGGCGCGAAAAGCGGGCTCATCGATTTCCTCGTGGCGATGGAGATCGGCCGTGGCTTTTTCCAACTGCTTTCGGGCTCGCCGCAAGGCCGACCACGCGGCGGCTTGGAGCGGCGCATTGTCGATCACCAGCAGGGTACGGCAACGATTGCCCGACCGAATGGGCGGTGGCGATTTTTCCCGGGAATTGCGATGGCGACGGCCAGACATGATGATTGCGCGGACATTGCGAAGACTTGATTACATATCAAATCCGAACGCGAAAGAACGGGCATTTTTTTCACCCGGTATGGATACGGAAGAAATCCGGGATAATTTTTAACCGCTGATGATTTCGTCGAATGGGGGAGGCGAAATCTACAAATACAACTCCGACTGATCGTCTCCGGGTTAGGGTCGGAGGAGTCCACTGATTGTGGACTGGATATTTTTACACGAAGTACGCCAAGTTAACGAAGATAAGGACGACCTCGATATAGCATTGAAGGTGGATTTTTGGCCCGCGAAAAGACACGAAAGAAATCCGGTGGGATTTTTAACCGCTGATGATTTCGCCGAATGGCGGAGGCGAAATCGACGGAGAGCCCTTCGACTAATCGCCCTTGCCGCGCCGAAGCCTTGCGCGAAGGTGGGTTCGGGTTTAGATCAGAGGAGTCTGTTTGCCCCGCACGCAGGTAAGGGGACAAATACCGGGATGCGAGCCCGCAGCAACGGCGCTGATCGTGGACTGGATATTTTTTACACCAAGTACGCAAAGGTAACAAAGATAACTATAACATCCTTTCTTTCCTTCGCGACCTTTGCTCGCTTGGGGTAAATCATCTGATTCTCTGGCGCATTCAAATTAGTGCGCATCAGTGGGCATTAGTGGTTAAAGGCTGGATCGAAGGCGGATTCAATCCGGGCCGTTGAGGGCAATCGCCCCTACCTTCCAGAACTTTATTTTGGTATCGTGCGTTGCGGCAAAATAAGGGGTCGTGCTTTGTGGGGTGTGATTGTGCGAGCAAGGGACCCTGCGATGAAAATTTTTCATGGGGCTGGGCCACACCTTATTAATTCTGTGACTGAAACTCGCTCGGATTAAGGCTCATCATGGCAAGGGCTGGAATCTGAACGAATTAACCAGAAGCGACCTGACCTCATGGGCTGGTCGTTTTGAGATTGAGCTCGGCCTTTCGCTCAATTGGGCGGTTTCACCTCCTGCACATTTACGGCATCATCTCTGGGATTTGCGTTTAGTGGCGACAAGCTTACCCGGAGACCCATCGTATCGGCCCTGTCGATCGAGGCAGCCCATCCATCCACTTTCAATTCCATGAATAATCTCACCGCCGAGGGGCAAAATCTCATCAATTCCATTTCCGGTCGTTACGGGCTCAGCCCCGACTCCGCTTACGCCATGCTCGCGGCGGTGAATAGTGGCGGCGGCAGCATGGCGCAGTTTTATTGCCCGGAGTTGGGCAACGGTCAGTGGATGCGCGGCGGCATGACGATGGTCGGCGACATGTTTAACCACGGTCTGAAAAACACCGTGAACAATCTCTGCGACGAGCTCTCCCAAGCACTCGCTACCCGTCAACTCTTCCAGCCCGCGCCCGTGGGGAGCGCCAACTCCAATCAGTGGTGGCCGGGTGATCTCGGCAGCCCGTCAAGCAGCGGCGGACAAAATAATATCCGATACGCATTTTTTCCCCAAGCCCGTCGACTCGCCGTGCAACGCGATGGCCATGTGAGCCTCTTTGATACGCAGGACCACAACATCGGCGGCGTCAGCCAACAACAGG
>JANYFP010000061.1 GCA_025362555.1 Verrucomicrobiota bacterium | reverse complement strand
GCCTTCATTATTTCCGAAGGTAGCGGCCGTTGCCTCCAACGGCCTTCCACCGCCGCTCGCACTCAGATGTGAATTGCCTTCCCTAACGTCGCCAAGGCGGCTTCGCCGAGTGCTTCGGACAATGTCGGATGCGCGTGAATTGATTCGTGGATCTCGTCCACCGTAGCTTCGAGATTCATCGCCAGACCATATTCGGCAATCAGCTCCGTAGCCTCGTGGCCGATGATGTGCACGCCGAGAATCTCACCGGTCTTCGCATCGGCGATCACCTTCACGAAACCCTCGGTGTCGCCCGCCGCGACCGCCTTGCCGACCGCCGTAAACGGAAATTTGCCGACCTTGTAATCCAATTTCTTTTCTTTCGCGGCTTTCTCGGTGAGACCCGTGCTCGCCACCTGCGGCTGGCAATACGTGCAGCCCGGAAAATTACCGACTTGCTTGGGCTTGCTGTGCCCGAACATGCCTTCGACCGCTTGGATGGCACGGAACGACGCAACGTGAGCCAGCCAAGGTGGACCTTGAATATCGCCCGCCGCATAAACGCCGGGCGTGCTGGTCTGATAATCCGCCCCGACTTTCACGAAGCCGCGATCCACCTCGATTTTCACCTTCGAAGAATAAAGCCCGTCGAGCGCCGAAGTGATGCCGATGGCCACCAGCACAGTCTCAACCTCCAACTCGGTTTTGACGCCATCCTTGACGAGATCGAGCTTCACACTCTTTTCGCCCACGCGGATATTTTCACTCTTCGTGCCGGTGTGGACCGCGATGCCCTGCTTCTCAAAACTCCGCTGCAACAGCTTCGCCACTTCTTCATCCTCCACGGGCAAAACCTGCGGCAGCATTTCGATGAGCGTCACCTTCGAGCCAAACGCATTGAAGAAATACGCAAACTCCACCCCGATCGCGCCGGCACCAATGATCGCCAAAGTTTTTGGCGGAGTCTTGGCCACGAGCGCCTCACGCGAAGTCATCACACGCAGACCGTCGACTGGCAAACCGGGCAACGGCTTGGCCTTTTGCCCCGTGCACAGCAGAATGCTTTTCGTGCGGAAAAATTTTCCTTTATTTTCGCCGTCCGTGATCTCGACCATTCCGGCCACGACCACTTGCGCTTTGCCCGTAAAATAATCGACCTTGTTCTTCTTCAGCAAAAATTCCACGCCCTTGGCCATTTGGTTGGATACGCCGCGGGAACGCTCGACCACTTTCGGGAAATCAAAACCAACTCCCGTGACACTCAACCCGTAGGCGTCAGCCTTCTGCATCGTGCGATAAAGCTCCGCGCTTTTCAGCAACGCCTTGGTGGGAATGCAGCCCCAATTAAGGCAGGTGCCACCGGCGCGTTCCATTTCGATCACGGCGACTTTCTTGCCCAACTGGCCAGCGCGAATCGCGCCAACGTAGCCGGCCGGACCGCCACCAATAACCACCAAATCGTAAATTGTTTCAGACATAGTTTTAAAGTATTTTGGCCGCCAAAGTCGCCTTCCCACCTCAGTCCGTCAAACGGAAACTAAAACGAGAAAATGCTGCACAAAAAGCAATGACCTGTGGGCTTTGCAATAGCCCGCCTTCTAACAACCGGCCTGCCTCGCCGGGCAACGGCCCGAACAAATACGGGGTTTCCCCAATCAATAACGGTGCGTGCCGGCCGGTTTGTCGGGCAAAGAGCCATCAACAAAGACACCGAGACTGGTGGAGCCGGGCGGACCGATCCGTTCCGCCACCACCCACCCCTCCTTCCTCTCGAATCCGTGTCATTCCCGGCATTTGTTGTTTCTATTGCGCCGCCTGCCGCCAAACTACGGGCTGTTGAACGACAGCGACATCACTCATATTCTTCACCGCATCGAGCAAGGCGACGCGCACGCCGCTGATCAATTACTCCCGCTGGTCTACGAGGAACTCCGCCGTCTCGCCGCCTCAAAAATGGCGCGTGAATCTCCTGGTCAAACCTTGCAGCCCACCGCGCTTGTCCACGAAGTCTGGCTTCGTCTCGGCGGTGACGCACAGCCGCCATGGGCGAACCGGGCGCACTTTTTCGCGGCCGCCGCCGAGGGCATGCGCCGGATCCTCATCGACAACGCCCGGCGCAAACACGCGGTGCGCCACGGCGGTGCCCTCGCGAAAGTCAGCGCAGATGCCACCGGTTTCGATATCGCCTCACCGTCCGAAGATGACGCCGAACTGCTCCTCGTCAACGAAGCCCTCGACGCCCTCGCCCTCCACGACCCGCGCAAAGCTGAATTGGTAAAGATGAAATATTTCACTGGACTCACGTTGGAGGAAGCCGCTGACGTCCTGGATGTTTCCCATCGCACCGCCAAACGCGATTGGGCCTACGCGCGCGCCTGGCTTTTTAACGAAGTCAAACGCCTGCGCGCCTGACGCAGAAGAAAATGATTTCCCGAATTGCAGGGGCTTGCGTAAAAGCGAGTGGGGCGTCGAGCACTCGAGCGTACGCTCAATCGTTTCAAGCAACCTCCACCATTTCGGAGAAATAGGGTTCCTCGCTACTTCCAGTGGCTGGCCTTGCAAAACAGAATCAAAAAACCGGAAGTTCTAACCGCTAATTGGATTCATCAAGAGATGAATTTTTGAAAGTGCGCTTTGCCTAGACACCGCCCAGGGATTTCTGGGACCTGCTAATCGCAGGCAGAACCCACCAGTCTGCGATCAGTAGACTGCCCGGAACCTAAACCGAAGACGATGAGTCGAAAGGGTATTCTAAAGTTTCGCCTATTGGCGAAACTCATCAGCGGTCACCCTCCCCGGGCTTGGGTCCTTCCTGGGAGACGCACGTTTCGCTCTCACCCATCGAAAACAGCGATGGAACCAGAAATAATAATTGGGCGACCGAAAGCGGCGGGCATGCTGCGGCCCCAAAACAGGGGGTTTAACAAGCAGTGGTAGTTCAGGTTCCTCATTTCACCGCCTGTGTCCGTGCCTTCAACCCTGCGCGAATGGGCCTGAGCGTCTTCTGCTTCTAAATCGCCCCTTGGCCCCTTCGGCCCGAAAATCACGCTTTGAACCTGAGCCCGTTCACCTCGTTCCACTATGAGCCTCATGCCCACCGCCCCGGTTTCGTTTCCGCGTGATTTCTCCGCTGCGCCGTTCCGCCATGAAACGATCGCGCTCGCCCCGGCCTCCCCGACCGTGACACGCTCCACTCTTGCCTTCCTGCAGGACATCGCACTTTTTCCAAACGTGACGCTGCGGCGAGCCCCACCCCATCCTGATTTGCCGACCACGACTCATCGCTCCACCTCGGCATGAATCGCGACGACGAAATTTTCGCCGACGCCATCGAGTTACCTCTGGCCGAAAGGGCGGCGTATCTCGACCGAGTCTGCCGTGACGACCCTGCCAGGCGCGCCCGCGTCGACGCGCTCCTCACGGGACACGATGCGGCGGAAAACTTCCTCAAAGATTCGCCGATCGAGCGGCCTGCGGCCCAACCCGAAGAAAAACCCGGCGACCAAATCGGCCGTTACACGATCCTCCGCAAAATCGGCGATGGTGGCTGCGGCGTCGTTTACCTCGCTGAGCAAAAAGTCCCCGTGCGCCGTCACGTGGCGCTCAAGGTAATCAAAGCCGGCATGGACACGCGCGAGGTCATCGCGCGTTTCGAAGCGGAACGTCAGGCCCTCGCGATGATGGATCATCCGGACATCGCCCGCGTGTTTGACGCCGGCGCTACCGATACCGGCCGGCCCTATTTCGTGATGGAATTCGTGGATGGCGCGCCCATCACGAAATTCTGCGACGAGCACCGCCTGCCTATGGCGGCGCGACTCGAACTTTTCGCCCGCGTGTGCCTCGCGATGCAGCACGCGCATCAAAAAGGAATCATTCACCGCGACCTCAAGCCGTCGAATATTCTCGTCGCATTGCACGATGGTGTGCCCACGCCGAAGGTGATCGATTTCGGCATCGCCAAGGCGACGCAGGGCCGCCTGACCGAACACACCCTCTTCACCGGCGTGGAACAATTCATCGGCACGCCGGCCTACATGAGTCCCGAGCAAGCCGAGTTGCGCGACCTCGATATCGATACCCGCAGTGACGTCTATTCGCTCGGCGTGGTGTTGTACGAGATGCTAACGGGTCACCCTCCGTATGACCCCAAATCCTTGGTTCAGGCCGGCGTGAATGAAATCCGCCGCATCATCCGCGAGGTCGATCCACCGCGTCCCTCCACCCGCCTCTCGACCCTCACGAACGCTGATCGTGCGACGGTGGCCCGCCTCCGCGGTTCGGGTTCGGTGCAACTCACGTCCGTCCTCCGCGGCGATCTCGATTGGATCGTGATGCGCTGCCTGGAGAAAGACCGCGACCGCCGTTACAGCACCGCTCACGAACTCGCCGACGACGTCCGTCGGCACCTGAATCAGGAGCCCGTCGTGGCGCGACCGCCGAGCGCCGTTTACCGCACGCAAAAATTCGTCAGCCGCAACCGCCTCGCTTGCGCGAGTGCCATCGCAATCGCGGCCTCGTTAATCATCGGCACCGTGGTCAGTGTGCGGCAAGCAGTCCGCGCCACCCGGGCCGAACACGTCGCCCAGGTCGAACGCGATGCCGCACTTGCCGCCGGGCGAGCCGAAGCGCGCGCGCGCGCCGATGCGCAACGCCGGCAGGAGCAAGCCGAGGACCTCCTGACCTTCATGCTCGGCGATTTCCGCACCGAATTGCAAAAAATTGGCCGACTGAATCTCCTCGATACGGTGGGAGAAAAGGCGATGGCTTATTTTGCCGCACTCGATCCGCGCGATCTGAGCGACACCGCGCTGACGCGGCAGGCCAAAGCACTCACCCAAATTGGCGAAGTACGAATGGACGAGGCCCGCTACGCCGACGCCACCACCGCATTTAATACGGCGTATACGCGGGCCGCAGCACTCGCCGCCCGCCATCCGCAAAACGGGGACATGCTCTTCGAACGCGCCCAGGCGGAATATTGGATCGGATTCGTCGCGCAAAAGACCGGGGATTTCACTGCATGGCGCACCTGGTTCACGCGCTACCGTGACTCAGCGATTGCTTTGGTCGCACTCGAAGGGGGGAAAGCCCGCGCCCAACTCGAACTTGTCTATGCCCACCACAACCTCGCGGTGCTCGATCTTGATCGAGGAAAATTGACGGACGCACAAACTGGATTTCTAGCCGAACGGGCTGCACTGACCGCAATGCTCGCCGGAGATCCAAGCAATTTGGAACTGCGATCCCATCAGGCGGACAACGCTTCATGGCTCGGCAGTGTGGCGGAGCGTGACGGACGGTATGCCGAAGCCAGTGATCGATTCACGGAAATGTCGTCCGGCTATGGGGAACTCGCCATGCTTGAACCGAACGTGTCACGCTGGCGGTTGGAGTTGGCCAAGAGTTATACTTTCATCGGCGATCTAGATTCCTTGCTTGGCCAAAGAGCGGCGGCAAAAAGCCACTATGCGCGCGCGAAACAGATCATCGATCTACTCGTGGTCCAGGACCCGAAAAACAAACAATGGGTGATGGTCATGCTGCGCATTCAACTTCAACAGGCGGGCCTCCTGATTGCTGAAGGTGATTACTCTCAGGCTTCACCAATTCTTACGGACACTCGTGGTGCATTGGAGCGGCTAGCTGTGGGTGAGCCGTCGTCCTACGTATTTACCCACGCTTTGGCATCGGCGTGGCGATTAGAGAGCCGCATCCGCCTCGGCACCCAGCAGCTGGACGCGAGCGAGGCAATCGCCCACGCGATCGATTTGGGAGAAACCCTCATTCGGCAGTCTCGCGCCGATAACCGAACCATCTGGGAATTCTCTCAATCGTGCATTTTAGCCGGCCGGGTGGCCCTGGCTCAAGGCTCCACAGAAAGCGCCAAACGCCATTGGAACCGGGCCGTAGAGGTACTCGCGCTACGCTTGACCGATTCCAACGACTGGCGGTTCCTCGATCCCGCAGCCCAAGCATTCACTCTTCTCGGAAATACCGAAGCCGCAGCACCTCTCATCGAACGATTGCATCGCTTCGGCTACCACTCTATCGATCCTTTGGCGGCGTCTATTTTGGACGCTCCTTCTCCTCCCGTCAGCTCCTCCCCCACAAAATAAACCCAACCAGTATGTCTACGCTCATGCCTACCGGCACGTTCAACATCACGATTAACAAGTTCCGTCCCTTGGGCGGAGTCTTCCCCATCAGCGCAACGATGCTTCCCGCCACAGACAATCCGAAGTTCATCACGATTCACGGAAAAAACATTACCGTGAAGGGAAAAACTCCGGTCAAATTGGTTTTCTGCCTGGCCAACGCTGACCCTGCGACCGGTTTTGCGATTCTCGGCGTCGCCTTCGGTGCCAACTCGTCGAGTGTGACGGTGGGCATGCACACTTTTCCGACCATCATCATTGATCGCAGTCCAACCTGCAGCACGATGACGGTGGCTGACCACCCTCAGGATGTGGGGGTCCAGCATTACGACTACGTAATCTTAGTGCAAAGTGTCGCCACCGGAGAAATCGGCATCATCGATCCCGCGATGGTGAACGACCCCGAAAGATAAGCGCTCCGCAGTCCCGCTGCGTGGATCAGATATCCGTCTTGATCGTCTCTTAAATCCCTCTCATTTCCACCCCGCCACGCCGTTCATCGGCCGGCGGGGGTTTATTTTTCTAATCAGCCTCACGCGCGATGGGGAATTAACCCAAGGCTTTTCGAGTCGGTCGAACTGACTGATAGAAGAACGCGTCAATTCTCTCCTACTCCTGTTTGAGAAACTTGAAATTTCTCCAGCCAGCCATTTCAGGTCTTCCCATGAATGACGGAAGGGCATTCCCTCGTCTCTCTCGTAATAAAGCTAGCGAAGGAGAACAGACTTCTCTGGTGTTGTGCAGGGAACCGCGAAACTCCTCCCTCTCCAATTTCCGCGCACCTTGAATCACCTCTCGCTCACATGACTGATTTTTTTATCCGCTATCTTCTTCTCACTATCACCGGCGCACTCGCAACCGTGTGCACGGCGGCTGACGAACAAGCCATGTTCCATGGCGATCCGGCGCACACCGGCGTCTATGATTCTATCGCTCCCGAAAACTTAACCATCAAGTGGACGTTCCAAACCGGTGAAGCGATCATGTCTTCGCCCACCGTCGCAGCTGGCACGGTCTACGTGGGTAGTTCGGATAACTTTCTCTACGCGATCGACGCCATCACTGGAAAACAAAAATGGAAGTTCGACGCTCACGGCAATGTCAGCTCTTCGCCTGCCGTGAATGGAAAAATTGTCTTCGTCGTCAGCCTTGACGGCAATCTTTACGCGGTCGATGCCGACACTGGTGCGCAAAAATGGGCTTTCGCCACAAAGGGAGAACATCGGCACACCGCCGCCGGGATGGAATACGCCGCGCCGGCCACGGAAATGATGCCCGATCAGTGGGATTTCTTCCTTTCATCACCCACCGTCGTCAACGGCGTGGTGTATTTCGGCAGCGGGGATAATTTCGTTTACGCAATTGATGCCGCCACCGGCGCATTGCGCTGGAAATTCCAAACCAGTAATGTCGTTCACGCGTCACCGGCCGTAATCGATGGTCGCCTCTATATCGGCAGCTTCGATTCCTATTTTTACGCCTTGGATGCGGCCACCGGCACACTCGTTTGGAAATTTAAAACGGGTGACGACAATCAAGCTCACCTGATGACCGGCATTCCCGGCTCCGCGGCGGTGGCAAACGGTCTTGTCTATTTCGGTTGCCGCGACGCCAACCTCTACGCGCTCGATGCCAAAACGGGCGACCTTCGCTGGAAATATTCCGCTGGGGGCTCATGGATCATTGCGACCCCGGCCATTTTCGACGGCCGAATTTACGTCACCACTTCGGACAGCCTGAAATTTCTGGCGTTCGACGCCCTGACCGGAGCGGAAATTTATTCACTCCCCACCAACATTTATGGTTTCTCGTCGCCCGCGATCGCCGGTGGCCATGCATACTTCGGAACGTTCGATGGAAAACTGCATGAGGTAGACCTCACCCGCCAGAGCTACGCCCATGAATTCGTGACCGCAGGTTTCCGGCTCAATGCACCGCGTTACCTGGACGCTGAGGGAAAGCTGAAATCATCCGAAGTCTGGATTGGTGACACCTTGGATGACGCGATTGCCGCCCTGCGCGGAAAAGTATTTTCCATGGGATCGATCCTCTCCTCGCCTGCGATCCACGACGGCGTTCTCTATTTCGGAAGTGTCGACGGAACCCTCTACGCGTTGGGCAATCACGGTAATTCAACCAAGCAAGCCTCAGCCAAATAGCGCGACCATCAGTCAATCATCTCTAGTCAAAAATAAAAATCGTCGCCTGGTTTGTCGCCAGTTCTGGACCAGTCTCACTCTCGCCTCTGCGTCCTCCGCGTTAAATGCCCTGTGGCTTTTGCACTGTTCATTCGCCTCATCAGTTATGGCTGTGGATTAACCAGCGGCGCTGCATTTTGGTCTAAAGAAAAGCCCGCCGCGGACACCACCGAACCCCGAAACGCGTGATTGATTTCACGCGACTGCCCCCTTCCAATTCCAGTGGCGACTTTCACCCCCGAACCGACCAAACCGCCACCGTAAAACCATTCGAGCCAGCCTAATTCCCCATGATTCACTACCACGTTTGGTTTTCACTTAAGCCCGAGATCAGTGAAGCTACCGGGCTCTCATTCGCCCGCGAATTTGTCGCCGAACTCACCACTCAAGGAAAACTCGCGCGTGGGATCGTCCTGAAAAACACCGGCGAAGCCCCCAAGAGCCGGTTGCTCCGGTACCACGCTCTCTTTGAGTTTAGCGATGACGACCAGATGAACGCCGCATTTACCGACAAAAGAAAAGAAGGCATTCATGCCGGTCCGCACGGAAAACTGATGGATGCAGTGGCCGAATTCCGGGTGGAAGTCTTCCGCGAAGTCTAGGCCATGACCAGAATCGCTCTGAATAAGCTCCCAGTAATAGCGGTAACCATGGGCATTTTTCTGCTCGCCGGCTGTACGACGATCCAGCGCAAACTGCTCTTCTATCCCAGCCATCACGCGCAAACCAACGGTCTTGTAGCATGGAAAGAATCTGGAAAAATAATTGGATTCTCCCGCCAGGTTTCCGCTCCAAAAAACATCTGGCTGATGATCCACGGCAACGGCGGTCAAGCAACGGATCGAGCGTATGCAATTCCCTGTTTTTCGGCGCAGGATTCTGTTTTTATTTTGGAATACCCCGGCTACGGCAATCGCGAAGGATTGCCCTCGAAGTCAGCGTTCGACGCTGCGGCCGCCGCCGCCTACTTGCTCCTGCGAAATACCTTCCCTCAAACGCCCGTTTGCATCGTCGGCGAATCAATCGGCAGCGGCCCCGCCTGCACCTTGGCAAATCAACTCCGCCCTCCGGATAAAATTGTTTTGGTCGTCCCCTTCGACACCCTCAAAAGCGTCGCCGCCGATCATCTGCCGTTCTTCCCGGTCGGCCTCATCTTAGGCGAAAGTTGGGATAATATTTATTCGCTCTCCACTTACCAAGGCCCCGTTGAGATTTTTGCCGCTGAACAGGACACCCTCATTCCCATCATTCACGCAGAACGGTTAAGCAACCATGTCCCCGCAGTAAAATTCCATCGCATCTCAGGCAACCATAACGATTGATCCAAACCAACAAAAGTGAGCATAGGAAATCCGTGAATCGCCCGCCGCGTAAATTTCCGGACAACCTCAAAGCGGTCGCATTCGATCTCGGCGACACCCTCGTGGAATATGAAGGCATCCCACTCAACTGGGAAATCCACTACCCCGCCGCGCTCGAAAATCTTTCGTCGTTTCTCAGAATTGCTGTCACACCGTCGCAAATCCACGAGGCGTGTACCGTGCTTCGGCACCATAACACGCGCATCAATCCGCGTGAAACCGAAGTTTTATTTCCCACGATTCTCCGCGAGCTTCTCACCTGCTTCAACTTCGCCACCGCCGCTGATCTCCCCGGATGTGCCGGCGCGTTTTTTAAAATTTTCCGGCAACGCCTTCGTTGCTTTCCCGAGGCCAAACCGGTCCTCGCAAAACTCCAGTCACAGCAAATCCAGATCGGAATCTTCACCGACGTGCCTTACGGCATGCCTCAAAATCTTGTGCTCGATGATCTCCGGACTGCCGGGCTCGACAATCATTTCCACACCTTGCTGACGTCAGGCGACACCGGTTGCCGAAAACCATCGCCGTCAACCCTTCAAGCATTGGCCAAAAAACTGGACTGCTCAGCCGCGGAAATGATCTATGTGGGCAACGAACGAAAAGACATCCAGGTGGCTCGCGCGTTTGGTTGCTACGCGATTTTGATCGACCGCCATCAATCAGGCGCCGCCTGGGGACAAGATCGCACGATCACTTCGCTGAGCGAGCTAGCTAGCCCAACCTTAAAACGTTTCACGCCGACTATTTTCCCTCACGCCGCTGCGTGCACCTGATCCACCTTTAAGGTCTTGGCCAGTACCTCGACCTCGACGGCTACTTTTTGCAAAACCGGCGACATATCAGCCACTTTCATTCCGAGTAGACTGAGAATGTCCCGGTCGGGCAACTGACACGCAGTCTCACGCACGCAAATTTGCCGTCTGACCCAGCGCGCGGCATACAGCAACGCCGCCATGGCCCCCGCATTCGGCGCACCCTCGGGGCGAAATTGATATTTGACCGCCTCCACCATCGACGGCGGAAATCCCCAACCCCTCATCATGATCGCACTTGGCTCGGCGTGATCATAGCCAAGCAACCGAGTCTCACTCGTCTGCCACTCGTCGGGCCAGTTGCCCAAATCAAGCAATACTCCGGGCTGCTTTTGTTGCACCCAACGATCAATCGCCACCATGCCCACATTGTGCAGCAACCCGAGCGTGTACGCCCGATTCGGATCGTCGTTGGTTCGACGGGCCAATTCACGCGCGGCACACGCCGTCGCGAGCGCCTGCCGCCAAAGTACACTCGTCGAACAACGGTAAACGCGAAGCGACGTGGAAAAAGTTTCGATCGCCATGACCGTCATGACCGCCTCGTGCACGGCCGCATAGCCCAAGCGTTGCACCGCCTCCTCAATCGAACCACAGGTTCCGCCATTGTAAATCGGACTGTTCGCCAAATGAACCACGCGGGCCGCAAGACTGCGCTCCTGCTGAATCACCTCGACCAGCGAATCGACCGTCGAATTCGAATCGTCCAAAAGCAACATCATGCGCTGCATCAATTGCGGTGACGACGGCAACGTCTTGATTTGCCCAATGAGCTCCTCAGGCGTAGAGAATAACATGGTCAATTTCATAGGTTGGCCCTTCGGTTTTAATCGGTAAAAAAACCGATTTCTTTAGTGAAATTGAGCCCGCGATCGGCATCGCCCGCTCGCGTAGTGCTTCATCAATCGCGATTTGCACTCTACCGACTAGGTAGCACACCCTAGTCGGGACAAGCCACCTTTTCTTCAATTCCTGTCGGGAAAAAATCCATTTTCCCGACGCCGTGTTGGGTGAGTCTTCCCGCTTCGAGTCGCCACAGACCTCCGGGCCAGTGGGCCCGGCTGCTTCGCCGAACGACCCGGCAGCCACGACGCAGCGCCGCTGCGGGCCGCGCTATTTAAAATAATCGAATTAACCTCAAACCCGCAGTGGATTGGCGCCGGCCGGTTGATCCCAATGATACGAAACCTTCTCGCCGCCGATCCGCCACTCGCGCGGAGTGGTCGTCTGCAGCCAATCGAGCGGCTCACACCCGCCCGGCGCCCCACCCGACAACGCAATTTGCATCGCCGCCCGGAAAGCACTTTTCTGCTCCGGCGTAATCGTGCGCGGATCGACCGACACGAACAACGCGGCGCCACTTCGCGCCACCAGATCAAGAAACTGCCGGTCAAATTCCCACGGCGTGAACTCCGTGTGCGCGGCACAGTCGGGATCACTCGAGAAAAATGCCCCGTGCTGCGGCAACCGAAACGCGAGTGTGTTAATTCCCATCCGGCGCGTGCGTTCCCACACGCGACCCGATGTATCATCACCCGTGCGCTGAATCTCAAAAATACCGGCTCCGAGATGCCCGATGGTATTGCACCCGAGGAGCACCGCATCCCCCGCCCCGGCCCGCAGCG